>JAESTG010000352.1 GCA_016763715.1 Flavobacteriaceae bacterium | reverse complement strand
TGGAAAGGACGGTCAAAGTGAACCACCAAAAACGGATGAAAGTGAGCATAGTAAACTAAGTGCTCAAAATCGATTCCATTGTGGTTAAATTTACTGTTTATTTTTCTGTTTTTTGCGCATAGATTCTCCCTTTATATCAATTCTATGTGCTGTATGAACCAGTCGATCTAAAATTGCGTCTGCAATAGTCTGTTCACCTATAATTTCATGCCATGCTTCAACGGGTAGTTGAGAGGCTATTATTGTTGATTTTTTTCCATGTCTATCTTCTATTATTTCCATGAAGGAGTGTCTATTGATGTTATCTAGTCCTTTGAGTCCAAAATCATCGAGTATAAGTAAATCTTGCTTTTCTAGTTTATTGATTTGTTTTACATAAGACCCATCTGCCTTTGACATTTTTAGCATAGTGAATAGTTTGGTGGTATTAAAGTACATCACCTTGTAGCCTAATGAGCAGGCTTGATGTCCTATAGCTGAAGCCATATAACTTTTACCTGCACCTGTACTTCCTGTTATGAGTATGTTTTCTTTTTGTTTTACAAAGTCGCAACTGGCAAAGCGTTGTGTCTGATTTTTATCAATGTTTCTGGTTGGGTCATAATCAATGTTTTCCATGACTGCACTATACCTGAACCTTGCTGATTTAGTGAGGCGTTCAATCTTTCTGTTCTGTCTATCATCCCATTCAGATTGCATTAGATAAGCGATTAGCTCATCATTGGTATAGTTGACACTCTGTAATGATAAGCTAGTATCAAAGGCTCTGTGCATGCCATGAAGTCTTAACTGTTTCATCTGTTCTAATGTTTGTGTATTCATATTTCTGGTTTTAGAGTTTCTATTTTATTTGTAATAATGACCTCCTCTGATGTTATCATGGCTGGGCATATCAATTTCTTGTTCTATTTCTTCATCCAAGTTGTCCCATCCTTTTTTGAGGATGCGTTCGATGATATTATAGTTGTAAGCGCCATAGTCTATTGCTCTTTTACAAGCATTATCTAAACGAACTTTACCAAATTTTTTTGTTAGATGTAATACCCCTAAACATGATTTGTAGGATTGTTCGGGGTGCTGCTTTTTGTCTAGTATCTTAATGATATATGTTTTGCAGTTCTCTCCGATGTGACCTGCCCATGCAATGAATTTTTCGCTGCTCCATTCGCTTATAAATTGATGGTGCGATGGCATATGATCCTTTGTAGTTGTATAGGCGTATTTCTTTTTCTCCCTTGGGTGAGCTGCCAAACGTTCTAGTTTATGGAATATCTCCACTAGATTATTTGAGTACATAATTCTAACTCGTTTTCCTATATGATGATAGGGCACGCTGTAGTAATGTTTGTCTTTACTGAAGTAAATATGACTATTCTTATGAACAGTTCCTTTGGCATAAGATTTAATCTCATGCCTGTTTAATGGCAAAGGCTTTAATTCTTGCTTTTCCACTTCCTCAAATAAAGAATATCGTGAATATTCTCTTCCTCTAAAAGACATCTTGTTATGGATTTCCAAGAGTTTTAGTATGGCATTATTAATCTCTTGTATGTTGTAAAAAGTTTGATGCCTTAACGGAGCGAAGACTCTTGTATAAATGATACGAACGGCATTCTCTACAATAGCCTTGTCTCTAGGTTTATAAGCTCTGGTGGGTAGTACCGCTGTTTCATAATGTTCTGCAAAATCAGCAAAGGTTTCATTGACCTTTGGTTCGTAACGGCTACTTTTTGTTACTGCTGATCTAAGATTGTCAGGAACTAAAGCCTGTGGAACGCCTCCATAGAACCAAAGTGCATTTTCTACGCTACGTACAAAATCTTCTTTCTTTTGGCTAGGAGATGCTTCTACATAGGTATATTGGCTGCTGCCCAGTACACATACAAATACTTCCAGGTCTTGCAGCTCTCCCGTATCACGATCTACAATAGTGAGTTTCTTGCCGGTGTAATCTATAAATAACTTGTCACCAGCCTTGTGGGTAAAGTGCATTACAGGTGACACCTCTTTGGTCCACTCATTATACCAATATCTAAATTGTGATAACTTAAAGCCATCAGGGTGCTTGGTATAATACTCCTGCCAAAGTAACTGTTTGGTGACCCCTGTTTTACGAAGTTCTTTATCAAAATAAGGGAAGTACTTCTCTAAGGTCAATAACTGCTCACTTTTAGGCTTCTGATCTGATTTGAAGAGTTTATGTAGTTCCTCTAAAGTCATTGCCGATACCTCATAACTGGTAAGCTGATATCGCTTGAAAAAGGCAATGTATTTAGTAATGGTATTACGCGATAGGCCTAGTCTTGAACTTATCTGACGCTTGCTTACCCCAGCGCAGTATAACTTAAATATCTGTTTTACTTTTCGCATTTCTATTTGTTTATTGGCCATGGTCTTTTTAACAAAAAAAGACCTTTGGCTTTTTACAAATAGAATCGACTTTTTTAGTGGTTCACTTTCACCCGTTTTGGGTGGTTCACTTTAATCCGTTTTTAGTGGTATACTATGACCGTTTTTTGCACTTTGTTGACACTTCTGATTTGCACGCAACTTCGCTGCTGCCAACATTTGCTTCGCAAATTTTGGCTGTCCAAATCAAGACGCCAGTCGCCACTTTCGTTATACAAACCCGTTATAGGTAATAGACCAAAACCTAAAGAGAAAAAACATGAATACTCAAACTGACAAAACAAAGGAATTAATTAACAATCAGCTCTAAACAAAGAAACCCTCCTAAGCTCATTGAGCGAAGAAGGGTTTTCAAAAAAACTAACCAACCAAAAAAAACTATATATTATTTTCTACTTTTTATTCTGTTTCTACGACCGTACCAATCTTCATTGCTATCATCATTCCCCCAGTCATTTCCGTAGTCGTTATATGAATACCAATCATTATGCCAAACCTGTTTGTTGTATCTATTAACGAATCCAAATGTGTTGCGAATTCCACCGAAACGGTCATATTGTAGGGTCATTTTACCAACTTGAACCATATAACCACGTTGGTGGTACACAGGCACGGTTCCAATTTGCTTCACCTTTCCATTTCGTTTGTATGAAATACGAACTCCATTTACGCCTATGATATTTCCAAAGCGATTGGTCTTTACCCGTATTGGTCTGTTTCCTCTACGGTAAATTCTAGTTCTTCGTTTGTTCTTTCCGTAGTATTTTGTTTTGTGATTTCGCTTATTGTAACGGTGTGGCTGTCCAAGAAACTGATCCGAAAAACTGAAAGTACCGTCGGTAAATACCGTGAAGAGAACATCATTTTCTACAAAACGAATGGATTGCGAATTGTAATAGCGATGTTTTTCCCCCACTTTGGTAGTTACATTTCCATGTCTCTGAGCGATTGTTTGTGTAGTCATTCCTCCTAGGAATAATGCTACTAATAGTATTGCATTTCTCATAATAAATGTATTTGGGTTACGTCACACAATTAGCGGTGTGACCTACGCTATTTGGTTAGTATAAAACCAATAGCCGTGCCAAAAATGTAAAATGTTTATTGTGAAGTGGTTGAAGGTCGTATTAGAAGGGTGGAGAATTAGCGAACGATA
>JAESTG010000351.1 GCA_016763715.1 Flavobacteriaceae bacterium | reverse complement strand
CAATCCTGAGGTCTTAAAATCGATCATAACCCCAATGCAAAACAATCGCGATGCACAACATATCATACAAGGGTATTTACGTAAAAACAAGGTGCTAAAGACCATCAACTTACCAAAATGAGAAGACTATGTGGGTAAACTTAATTAGCTTTATATTTGTAAAAACAACCTATTGAACCCGTCTGATAAAAAAAATTGGCGTACCAAACTGCACGATATTATTTATGAAGCAGACACCCCTTTGGGCAAAGCCTTTGATGTAATTCTACTTATCCTTATTGTGGTCAGCATCATTTTTGTAATGTTGGAAAGCGTTAATTCGTTTGACGAAAAATACCATGAATTCTTATATGTTGGAGAATGGGTGATTACCATCTTCTTTAGTTTGGAATATATTGCTCGTATTATAACAGTAAAAAAACCATCAAAATATATATTCAGTTTTTACGGAATTATAGATTTATTATCTACCATTCCTCTCTACCTTTCATTTATTCCAGGGTTCAGTTATTTGCTTACCGTACGATCACTTAGATTACTAAGAGTATTTCGTATACTTAAAGTGACTCGTTATGTAGGAGCTTCTAACAAATTAAAAAGAGCTTTACTACATAGCCGACCAAAAATATTAATTTTTCTCTTTGCAGTAGTAATCATATCTATTATCGCAGGGACAATTATGTATCTGGTTGAAGGCGAAGAACATGGTTTCTCAAGTATTCCACATAGTGTGTATTGGTGTATTGTAACACTAACTACAGTAGGTTATGGCGATATCTCTCCCGCCACCCCTCTAGGACAATTTATTGCCAGTATTATTATGATTATGGGATATGGAATTATCGCTGTTCCCACAGGAATAGTAACTTCTGAATATACCAAGGCAGACCAATATGTAGACACTAACACACAGAGTTGCACTAATTGTAACGAATCTGATCACGCAGGCCATGCTAAGTTTTGTCATTCCTGTGGAAACACACTCTATGAAGACAAATATTTAGGCTAATGGTTGTGACCAAACCTTTATTAATTTGTGTAGTAGGATGTACAGCCATTGGCAAGACAGCTCTTTCTATTAAAATTGCTAGCTTTTTTTCTACGGAAATTATTTCGGCAGATTCTCGCCAATTTTTCAAAGAAATGACTATTGGTACCGCCGTTCCTTCTTCGGAAGAATTATTAACTGTACCACACCATTTTATTCAGAATAGAAGCATTAAAAAGGATTACAGCGTTGGAGATTTTGAGAAAGAAGCACTTGTAATATTAGATAGATTATTTAAGAACCATCCTGTTGCTGTAATGGTAGGAGGTTCTGGATTGTATGTAGACGCAGTTGTCAAAGGGTTAGACACTTTTCCTAAGGTTTCTTCCGAAATAAGAGATAAGCTAAATAAAGAATTCACTTCAAGTGGAATTGTTTCGCTTCAAGAAGAATTACAGCAGGTAGATCCTGATTATTACAAAAAGGTAGACATTTACAACCATTATCGATTGATTCGAGCTTTAGAAATTTACAGAAGCACGGGAAAACCTTATTCTTCATTTATAAACCAGCCAGACAAAGAAAGAAGTTTCAATACAATGTTCATTGGTTTAACAGCAGATCGAGGGATTGTTTATGACAGAATTAACCAAAGAGTAGATATTATGGTCGAAAATGGCCTTATTGAAGAAGCTAAAGGGTTGTTAGTACATAAAGAACTAAATGCATTACAAACCGTTGGTTACCGTGAGTTATTTCAATATTTTGAAGGTTCATTATCTCATGATGAGGCCATATCAGAAATTAAAAAAAATACGCGCCGATTCTCAAAACGACAAAACACTTGGTTCAAAAAGAACAAAGCTATCCACTGGTTTGATTATGAAACAACCCCTTCGGAAATAATACAGTTCATCCAAGAAAAAAAATAACGTTATTTTACTAAAAACAAAAAGCGCCCATAAATGACGCCTTTAACACTTAAATTTTTCTAGTTTTATTGATCAACTTCGTCTTTCACCAACAAACGGAAACCTTCCCCATGGATATTAATAATTTCCACTCCGTCATCCTTACTCAGGTACTTACGAAGCTTGGCAATATATACGTCCATACTTCGGGAAGTGAAATAATTATCATCCCGCCGTATTTTAGTTAGGGCTAGCTCTCTTGGCATTAAATCATTTTTATGAAGTGCCAACAAGCGTAAAAGATCGTTCTCTTTAGGAGATAATTTATTCGGATCTTCCTTTTTATAGGTAAGAAAACGTAGCTTAGAATTAAGGTGAAAATTACCCACATTAAATTCAAACTGTTTGCTATCTGCGATAGAATCTGTAGCTTTTCGTTGAATAATCGCTTTTATTTTCATCAAAAGCACTTCACTATCAAACGGTTTGTTTAGATAATCGTCTGCTCCTACTTTGTATCCTTTTAATACATCCTCTTTCATAGCTTTTGCCGTGAGAAATATGATAGGCACATCTTCATTCTTTTCTCTTATTTCCTTGGCAAGGGTAAATCCATCTTTGTATGGCATCATAACATCAAGTATACAAAGATCGAAGTCGTCTTTTTTAAATTTTTCGAATCCTTCCATTCCATTCTTAGCATGAGTCACATTATAGTCATTCATTGAAAGGTAGTCTTTAAGAACCGTTCCAAAATTTGGGTCGTCTTCGACAAGCAATATTTTTTTGTTTTCAGTTTCCATATATTAAGATATTAAGTGCATTTTTATAATAAAGGTACTTCCATTTCCTTTCTCACTTTCAACGAAAATTTCAGCATTATGATCGCTTAAAATTCGTTTTACGTAAGAAAGACCAAGTCCATGACCTTTCACGTTGTGTATATCGCCTGTATGTTCGCGATAAAATTTTTCAAATATTTTATTCTGAACATTTTTTGTCATCCCCATTCCTTGATCTTGAATTCTAAGAATTATGGAATCCTTTACATTTTCAGTATATATATCTACTTTTGGGACATCTTCAGAATATTTAATTGCATTATCCAGTATATTCACCACCACATTTGTTAAGTGTAAGTCGTTTGCCAACACAGAAGATTTCATGGCATCAAAATGTGTATGAATATAACCTCCCCTGTCTTCAACAATTAAACTAACATGGGTTATGGCATCTTCTACGATTTCGTGAAGCTTTAAGCGGTCTTTGGGAAGATCGAGTTCGTTCTTTTCCAATTTTGAAATTCGTAGCACATTCTCTACTTGAGCATTCATCCGTCTATTTTCTTCACGAATCATTTGTAGATAACGAGCAATAAATGCCTTATCATCGGCAACTTTTGGATTTTTCAACGCATCCAAGGCCAAATTAATTGTGGCAATTGGTGTTTTAAACTCATGCGTCATATTATTGATAAAATCAGTTTTAATTTGAGAGATTTGTCGTTGTTTAAATAGTTGTCTCAACGTATGAGAATAAGCCAGAATAATTATAGCAGTAAACCCTAGTGATAAAATAGCCATGCCTAAAATAGTATTACGTACTTCTTTTCCTTTTTCTGAAAAATTTACATAAAGCTTATAGCTGGTCTTTAAATTATCATTCACAAACAACGGAACCCCGTAAGTACTAGAGGGGTCAAGTTCAAAATCTCTTGAACGTATTTTTGTTGCTAGTTCGTTGCTATACACAGCGTATTCAAATTTCGGTTTAAGGTCTCTTTCTAAACAT
>JAESTG010000350.1 GCA_016763715.1 Flavobacteriaceae bacterium | reverse complement strand
GTGGATGCACATGGTTTGGACGAAATGGACAATAAAATTTTGAGCACCATTATCGAAAAATTTAAAGGTGGCCCTGTAGGGATTACTACCTTAGCAACAGCGGTTTCAGAGAGTAGTGAGACCATAGAAGAGGTTTATGAGCCCTTTTTAATTCAGCAGGGGTTTATAATGCGAACACCGAGAGGTCGGGAAGTAACGGAGGCTGGATATAAGCATTTAGGTAAAATAAAAGACCCCAGACAGGGAGGTTTGTTTTAATGTCAGAGAGTAAATATAACTATCCCAAATCTCTATCCATTTTCAAATTTTTATGGAACGCAGAAGCCATTCGTAAAAACCCAATTCCTTTTCACAATCGTTTTTTTAAGAAATACGGCGATACTTTTTCTGTTCAGCTTGGGCGGAAAAAATGGTTGCTACTTTCCCGTGATAAAATGGTTGTGGAACAAATGCTGAAGAAGAACCATAAGAATTACTATAAATCAAAAATTCAAACTAATTATCTTTCCAAATATTTGGGGCATGGCTTGTTAACTAGCAATGGAAGTTATTGGTTAAAGCAAAGACGTTTAATTCAGCCAGCTTTTCACAAACGAAAAATGGAGCAATTGGTTGGATTAATGCAACAAACGATTGAAGGCGAACTAAGTCAAATTCAACAGAAAAAAGAAGAAGACATTTTTCCAATAATGAATCAGTTGGCTTTTAATGTAGTGGCGACTTCATTGTTTAATGTATCGGCTTCCGAAGAAACATTATTAAGGCTACGGGATATTACTCAAACGGTACAAGAATTTTTGGTCAAAGAGGTTAGACTGCCACATAAAGGTTGGTGGTTTAGGTTGAGTGGGCAAGTTTCAAAACACCTTAAACTTTCGCAGGAGAGCAGAGGAATTTTGTTTGGTATTATTGATCACCGAAAACAGTCTAAAGAAAATCACAATGATTTGCTTGATATGCTTTTGGAAACTCGCTATGAAGATACGGGAGAGCCTATGTCGAACAAACAGTTAATTGACGAAATCTCCATTTTATTTGTGGCAGGTCATGAAACGACTGCCAATGCCTTAACCTTTACCACATGGCTATTGGCAAAGCATCCAAAGATTCAGGAAAAGGTGTTAAAAGAAATACAAGAAGTTGAGGCTCAAACACAAGATCCCATCAAAAAAATAGGGCTGTTGAAATATACCAAAGCCGTGATCGATGAGTCTATGCGCTTGTACCCTCCAGCTTGGATTACAGATAGGGAAAATTTGGAGGATGATACGCTCGCAGGTTTTCATATTCGAAAAGACACCTTGATTGGAGTTTCATTTTATGAATTGCATCGCCATCCCGATTATTGGGAAAATCCAAATGATTTTATTCCTGAACGTTTTTTGGGAGAGGAAAAGAAGAAGACAGTAGGTGTTTATTTTCCTTTTGGCGCCGGCCCCCGTCTGTGTATTGGATTAGGTTTTGCTATTTATGAAATGGTACTAGCGACTACTTTTTTAGTAAAAAACTATAAGCTTGCCACTACACAAACAGAGATAAAATTAAATCCATTGATAACGCTAAAGCCTATTGATGTGAAAGTGGATTTTACAAAGCGATGAACTAAAACCTAAATTTTTTGGATTACCATTGAGATGGATTCATAAAGTTTTCAATCTTTGCAAAATAATTAATCATTAATGAAAAAACAGGGTATTTCATCCTTCTTAAGGAAGCTTAGATTACTACATCTTGCAGATAAGGTGCGGTTTTATGTTCAGCAGTTTAAAAATCGCAAAGCCAATAGCGAGTTTAAAGTTGAACACCCTGAGGTGAAGTTACCGCCAGATTACCTTATTTATGAATCATTTCAAATAGATTATCATAAATATTACGTGCAAAGTAAAGAAGGAGCGAATAAATTAGTTCAACTTTTTGCAAAACATATCGATTTAAAAGATAAAAAGGTGCTGGATTGGGGTTGTGGTCCAGGCCGAATTGTGCGTCACCTACCAGAACTCATAGGGAATAATTGCTCCTATTATGGGACTGATTATAACGCTAAAACCATCCAATGGTGTACAAAGAATTTACCCGAAATTAACTTCAACACCAATACGTTGGAAGCAAATTTGCCATACGAGGATAATTTTTTTGACGTGACTTATGGAATGTCAATTTTCACTCACCTTTCAGAAGAATTGCATCATCAATGGTACGCAGAGTTGTTTCGAATTCTGAAGCCAGGTGGGATTATGATGTTGACCACTCAAGGTGATATTTATAAAGCGAAAATGACTCCAGTCGAATTGGAGCAGTATAACAAAGGTGAGTTAGTAATTCGTGGTCAAGTTGCCGAAGGTCACCGCATTTTTTCAGCTTTTCAGCCCAAAGAGTTTATGACCAAACTCTTCTCCAACGCAACGGTGGTAGAGCATATTGAACAACCTCCTGTTGGAAAATGGTATCCACAGGATATGTGGATTATTAGAAAATAGATTTTATTTTTCTGAAAAGGGCTATCTTTCCGTAATGTCCAAACATAGACATACCAACCTAATAAAAACCGAAGCCAAACGCCTCGGTTTCCTTTCTTGTGGCATAAGTAAAGCTGAGTTTTTGGAAGAGGAAGCTCCTCGTTTAGAGGCTTGGCTTAATAAAAATAGACATGGAGAAATGGGCTATATGGGAAACCATTTTGATAAACGCCTCGACCCCACCAAACTGGTCTCGGGTTCCAAAAGTGTCATCTCATTGTTGCTCAATTACTACCCTAAAGAAACTCAAAACGAAGGAAGTTATAAAATTTCTAAATACGCCTATGGAACGGATTATCATTTTGTAATCAAGGATAAATTGAAATTCTTGCTGCAATTTATTCAGTCTGAAATTGGCGATATTCATGGCCGTGCTTTTGTAGATTCGGCGCCCGTTTTGGATAAAGCTTGGGCCGCGAAAAGCGGTTTGGGTTGGATAGGAAAGCACTCTAATTTGCTTACCAAATCGGTAGGGTCTTTTTATTTTATTGCTGAATTAATTGTAGACCTAGATTTAGAATATGACACCCCAGTTACCGATCATTGTGGGAGTTGTACTGCTTGTATGGATGCTTGTCCAACGCAAGCAATTGTAGCCCCATACATTGTGGACGGTAGTAAATGTATTTCGTATTTCACGATTGAATTGAAGGATGAACTTCCTTCTTCCATGAGTGGTCAATTTGATGATTGGATGTTTGGATGCGATGTTTGTCAGGATGTTTGCCCTTGGAATCGCTTCAGTAAAAGTCATAAAGAACCCTTGTTTGACTCCAATCCATCACTACTTTCTATGTCCAAAAAAGAGTGGGAAGAAATTACCCAAGAAGTATTTCAGGAGCTCTTCAGAAAAAGCGCAGTAAAGCGAACAAAGTTTAAGGGTTTACAGCGAAATATAAATTTCTTGAAATAAGCTTCCTCTTTTAAGTCACTCCGTTACCTTTGTAAGTCTCAATTACCAATAATATATGAGCAAGCAGAGCAAACGAAAGGAAGCCTTAGATTATCATTCCAAACCCAAGCCAGGGAAAATTGAAGTGATTCCTACCAAGAAATATGCCTCCCAACGGGATTTGTCTTTAGCCTATAGCCCTGGAGTAGCAGAGCCATGTTTGGAGATAGCGAAGGAAGTTGACGATGTCTATAAATATACCAATAAAGGGAATTTGGTGGCTGTGATATCCAACGGGACCGCAGTCCTTGGACTTGGTAATATTGGCCCTGAAGCATCTAAACCTGTGATGGAAGGTAAAGGATTACTTTTCAAGATTTTTGCCGATATTGATGTGTTCGATATTGAAGTAAATACTGAGAATGTTGAAGAATTTATCGCTACCGTAAAAAATATTGCACCCACTTTTGGAGGAATTAATTTGGAGGATATCAAATCGCCCGAAGCCTTTGAAATTGAGCGTAGGTTGCGAGATGAATTAGATATTCCCGTGATGCACGATGATCAACACGGTACTGCCATTATTTCGGCTGCAGCTTTGCTTAATGCATTAGAAATAGCTAAAAAAAATATGGATGAGGTTCGTATTGTAATTAGTGGAGCAGGAGCTGCAGCAATTTCATGTACCCGTTTATATAAGGCCTGTGGAGCCAAGACAGAAAATATTGTCATGCTAGATAGTAAGGGTGTTATTCGAAAGGATAGAGAAAGCCTAACAGTAGAAAAGGCAGAATTTGCAACCTTCCGAAATATAAATACGTTGGATGAGGCGATGAAAGATGCTGATGTGTTTGTAGGTCTTTCTATTGCCGATATCGTAACTTCAAATATGTTGAAGTCCATGGCAGATAACCCCATTGTTTTTGCAATGGCTAATCCAGATCCTGAAATTCGTTACAACGTAGCTATAAAAACTAGAGACGACATAATTATGGCTACAGGACGGAGCGATCACCCTAATCAGGTAAATAATGTGTTGGGCTTCCCGTTTATATTTAGGGGAGCATTGGATGTTAGGGCGACAAAAATTAATGAGGCGATGAAGATGGCTGCAGTTTTAGCTTTGGCTGAATTGGCTAAGGAGCCAGTTCCTGAGCAAGTTAATATTGCGTATGGTGAAACGAAGCTTAACTTCGGAAGAGATTATATTATTCCAAAACCTTTTGATCCAAGATTAATTACAAAAATTCCGCCTGCTGTGGCCAAAGCTGCCATGGAAAGTGGAGTTGCCACTGAACCCATCCAAGATTGGAATGCATATACGGATGAGCTTTTGGAAAGGATGGGTAGTGATAATAAAATTACACGCCTTTTGATGGATCGTGCTCGAACAAACCCGAAACGGATTGTATTTGCAGAAGCCGATCACCTTGATGTGTTGAAAGCAGCTCAAATTGCTCATGAAGAAGGGATTGCTATTCCAATTTTATTGGGAAGAACAACAGTAATCAAAGAGCTTATGGAGGAGCTTGAATTTGATGAAGATATAGAAATTATTGACCCGAAAAGTGACGAGCAACTCGGAAAATTGAATGAATATGCTAAAAATTATTGGGAAAATAGAAGACGAAGTGGGGTCACCCTTTATGATGCTACTCGTTTGATGCGAGAGCGAAATTATTTTGCCGGTATGATGGTAAATCAAGAGGATGCCGATGGGATGATTTCAGGTTATGCAAGAGCTTACCCTGCTGTGTTAAGACCCGTTTTAGAAACCATTGGTAAGTTTGATGGAGTGGATAAGGTGGCAACTACCAACCTTATGTTAACTAGTAAGGGACCTATTTTTATCTCAGATACTTCTATTAATATTGATCCTACAGCTAAGGAATTGGCAAACATTGCTCAAATGACTAATTATATGGTGAAAATGTTTGGACTTACTCCAGTCATTGCCATGATTTCATACGCAAACTTTGGTTCATCAAAAGACCCCCATGCCGCGAAGGTTCGGGAGGCTGTGAAAATGTTGCACAAATCTAATCCAGACATGATCATTGATGGAGAATTACAAACGGACTTTGCCTTGAACTCAAAAATGTTAAAAGATAAATTTCCTTTTTCCAAACTAGCTGGTAAAAAGGTGAATGCGCTTGTTTTTCCTAACCTAGATTCGGCCAATAGTAACTACAAAATGTTGAAGGAACAAAAGGATGTTGAATCTATTGGGCCTATCATGTTGGGAATGAGGAAACCTGTCCATATTCTACAACTTGGAGCTAAAGTGGAAGAGATTGTTAATATGACTGCCATTGCTGTAGTAGATGCGCAACAAAAAGAGAAGCGTGAAAAAGAAGAGAAGAAACTAAAAAAGAAATAATTACAGGCTCATTTTCGCAATCGTAAATATTAGCAGATGCAAATAATTGTGCTATATTTGAGCCATTAATCTGATGCCAGCGAATGATTACCCATATACAGGGAAGATTAGTAGAAAAGAACCCAACCGACATTATTATTGATTGTAATGGTGTGGGTTATTTTTTGAATATTTCGTTGCACACATTTTCACAACTCCCCGACACTGAAAATGTAAAATTATTTACGCACCTGCAAGTTCGAGAAGATTCACATACATTGTATGGATTTTCTAGTATTATAGAGCGTGAAATTTTTAGGTTATTAATTTCTGTCTCGGGGGTTGGAGCTAGTATAGCGAGAACCATGTTGTCGTCGCTATCACCAGGGCAGGTAAAAGAGGCCATCGCTACTGCAGACATTGCAACCATTCAATCTGTTAAGGGAATTGGCGCAAAAACAGCACAGCGTGTGGTGTTAGATATAAAAGATAAGATTTTGAAGGTATATGGTTTGGATGATGTTTCTGCAATTTCGAGCAATACGAATAAAATTGAAGCGTTATCTGCTTTGGAGACACTTGGCTTTATTCGGAAACAGGCAGAAAGGGCATGCGATTTGGTTGTTAAATCCAATCCACAGGCAACAGTCGAAACCATTATTAAAGAAGCTTTAAAAAATTTGTAAAATTGGGTACAAAAAATTACTATTTCAAAAATAGCTTAGCTAAACTTATATTATTCGGTGTCATACTTTTAGGAGCGACGTCTGTTTTTTCTCAAGATTCAACAGCTACGGGGTTTACTATGGGGCGTTTGGATTTACCTACACCAACCAGTATTCAGGATTCTTACACCTATGACCCTATCACTGAAAGATATCTTTTAACACGAACATTAGGCGACTTCAATATTTCCTATCCCGTTATTTTAACGGCTGAAGAATATCAGGAATTGGTATTGAAAGAACAGATGAAGGCTTATTTCAAGGAGAAGATTGACGCAGCGGATGGAAGAAAGGAAGGTTCCGAAGAAGCGCAAAAAAACCTATTACCCACATTTTATATCAATTCAAGTTTTTTTGAAAATATTTTTGGTGGTAACACCATTGAAGTAATTCCTCAGGGTACTGTGGAGATGGATTTAGGGATTTTGTATACCAAACAGGATAACCCTTCTTTTTCTCCAAGAAACCGAAGCAATTTATCTTTTGATTTTGACCAACGTATTAGCCTAAGTTTATTAGGTAAAGTGGGAGAACGTCTTCAGGTAACAGCCAATTACGACACCCAATCAACTTTCGATTTTCAAAACGTTATTAAACTTGAATATACACCTACAGAAGACGATATCATTCAGAAAATTGAAGTTGGTAATGTGAGTATGCCATTAAACAGTACGCTTATTCAAGGAGCTCAGAGTCTGTTCGGTGTAAAAACACAGTTGCAATTTGGAAAGACTACGATTACAGCAATTTTCTCTGAGCAGAAATCCGAAACACGATCGGTAACTGCCGAAGGTGGAGCAACGGTAACCGAGTATGAGCTTTTTGCCTTAGATTACGATGAGAATCGTCACTTCTTCTTGGCACATTACTTTAGAGATAATTACGACCGTGTTTTAGTGCAGTATCCGTTTATCAATTCGAATATACAGATTACACGTTCAGAAGTTTGGATTACCAATCGTAACAATACCACCAACGATGTAAGAAATATAATTGCCTTGCAAGATATTGGTGAGTCAGACCCAACTAATATTGGTCTTAATATAGTGCCAGGAGGTTTTATTAATAAGCCTAAAGGTTCTTTCCCAGATAACTCAAATAACGATTTTAATCCCTTCGGAATTGAAAACCCAGGAGAACAAACCATTCTCAATGCGGCGATTAGAGATATCGCTACTGTTCAAAATGGATTTAGTGGAGTTCCTGTGAATGACGGAATTGATTATGTTACTTTAGAAAATGCCAGAAAATTACAACCCAATGAATATAAACTGAATTCGCAATTGGGGTATATCTCCTTGAATCAACGCCTTAATAATGATGAGGTCCTTGGGGTGGCATTTCAGTTTACTGTAAATGGAAGAGTTTTTCAAGTGGGTGAATTCTCAACAGATGGTGTAGAAGCAACTACTGGAGAATTTAACAATGGACAAGGAAATGAAGGAGGCGAAGGTCAGCAAGGAGGCGGTGGAGAAGGTGAACAGGGTATTTCGCAGAACTTAATCGTAAAGTTACTTAAATCTAATATTACCAACGTCAATGAACCTGTTTGGGATATTATGATGAAAAACATCTATCCAATTGGAGCCTTCCAATTAGAGCAAGAGGATTTCAGAATGAATATTTTGTATACGGATCCTTCACCATTAAATTATATTACTCCAGTAGCAGGCACTCCATTTCCAGAGCCAGCTATTAGTAGTATGGATCCAGTTGATATCAATAACGCCACTTTATTGCGCGTGTTCAATTTGGATAAATTGAATTTCAATAATGATCCGCAGCAAGGAGGAGATGGGTTTTTCGATTTCTATCCAGGAATTACTATTGATCAACAAAACGGGCGTATTATATTTACAAGTGTGGAGCCTTTTGGAGAATACCTCTTTAATAAGTTGAAATTGACAACACCACCTAATGGGGAATCACAATTGTATGATATTCCAGAGACGTATAACGCCAACCAAGGGAAATACGTATTTAGAACGATGTACCGTTCTACAAAAACGCAAGCAGAGCAAAAAGATAGTGACAAAAATAAATTTCAGTTAAAAGGTTCGTATAAGTCTACAGGCGCAGATGGAATACCAATTGGGGCTTTCAATATTCCTCAAGGATCAGTAACCGTAACTGCTGGAGGTAGAACTCTGGTTGAAGGTGTTGACTATACTGTAAATTATCAGTTAGGACGTGTTCAAATTTTAGACCCTGCTTTACTTAATTCAAATACGCCAATTAATATTTCTACCGAAAACAATACATTGTTCGGTCAACAGACCAAACGATTTACGGGAGTAGATCAACAGCACAGATTTAGTGAAAAACTACAATTAGGAGGTACCTTCTTAAATTTGAATGAAAGACCACTTACTCAAAAGTCTTCTTTTCAGAATGAACCCATTAACAATACTATGTTTGGCTTCAATGCCAATTATTCGACTGAAGTTCCTTTCTTAACAAGGTTGGTGAATAAACTACCTAATATTGATACCGATGTAGAATCCAATGTGTCTATACGTGGTGAGTTTGCGTATTTACTGCCTGGAGCACCTAAAGTATCCGATTTTAATGGTAGAATTACTGCATATGTGGACGATTTTGAAGCTGCCCAAACGGCAGTGGATATTAGTTCCCCTTTAACATGGTCGTTATCAAGTACACCAATACGTTTTGGAGGCGAATTAGCAAATAATGATTTAGCCTATAACTACAACCGTGCAAAATTAGCATGGTATACCATCGATCCAGTTTTTTACAGTAGTCAAAGACCAGATGGAATTAACGATGAAGACCTTTCTTCTCCTTTTACGCGTCGTGTGTTTAGAAATGAAATTTTCCCAGATCAAGATATTATACAAGGGCAGACACAAGCTTTATTTACTCTAGATCTTGCGTATTATCCAACGCAGAGGGGGCAGTATAACTACAACCCAGCGGCTTCTGGAGGGAATATATTGCCAAATCCTGAAACTCGTTTTGGAGGAATTTCGAGGTCATTAACAACTACAGATTTTGAGCGATCCAATGTAGAATACATCCAGTTTTGGATTATGGATCCATTTATTTATCCAGAAAATTCTAATAATAATGGAGGTAAGTTAACCTTCAACTTAGGTAATATTTCAGAGGATGTATTGAAGGATGGTCGTAAGCAATATGAAAACGGACTGCCAGAGGATGGTAGTGATTTTAACACCATTTCGACAGAATGGGGTAAGGTGCCGAGCAATCAGTCTCTGGTATATACCTTTAACACTAGTGGCGATGAGCGAACCAATCAGGATATTGGTTTCGATGGTTTGACAGATGCACAAGAAGGAGCCAAGTATCCCAATTTTGGTGGTTTGACAGATCCTGCGAATGATGACTATGAGTATTTTTTACAAGCTGAAGGGACTATTTTAGAGCGTTACTTACGTTATAATGGTACACAAGGAAATTCCCCAGAGCAGGTTACCAATACCAATCGAGGAAATAACGCTCAGCCAGATGTGGAAGACATTAACCGTGATAACACGATGAATACGGTTGATAGTTACTTCGAGTATGAGATAGACCTTTTCCCCGGAATGGATACTGAGAATGGTAAATATATTACCGATGTAAGAGAAATATCTATTACTACTCAGGACAATCGTGACCTCCCAGTACGTTGGGTTCAATTTAGACTTCCTTTAAGTGAATTTGATAGAGCTGTAAACGGAATTTCCGATTTTAGATCTATACGATTCATGCGTATGTTTATGTCAGGTTTTAATCAGGAGACGATACTTCGTATGGGTACGCTTGAGTTATTCCGAGGGGATTATAGAAGATATACTGAAACACTAGATGTTACTGGAGAAGATAACTCCATGGACGAGACCATTTTTGAGAATGAAGCTGTCGGCATTATTCAGAATAGTAATTATGTAATTCCACCAGGAGTATTTAGAGAAGAATTAAATAACAATAACAACATCATTAGACAAGATGAGCAGTCACTAGCCTTGAAGGTTTGTGGTTTAGAACAAGGCGATGCACGTTCAGTGTATAAGAACTTTAACGTAGACATGCGTCAGTATAAAAACTAGAGCTTTTTATACACGCCGAATCTTTAGAAAACCAAATAGCACTTTCAGACGGTCAGTTATCTGCATTTATTCGATTGGGGACAGATTTGAATACAAGTTTCTATGAAATTGAAATTCCATTGACGGTTTCACCTAATTTACCAAACCCATCCGATGCAGATGCTGAAATAGTTTGGCCAGCGGAAAACAGATTGGATTTACCATTAGAAGCACTTCAACAATTAAAAACATTAGCTTTGGGAAGCAGAGATGGCCTAGGTGAAGCAGATCCTATTACAGGAATTACTTATGCTGATGCTGGGACTATTGATGCACCAGAGAATTATCGGTTTGGTATTAAAGGAAATCCGAGTTTTGGTAATGTTCGAGTGATTATGTTAGGACTTAGAAACACTGCAAATACTGAGATTTGTGGAGAGGTTTGGTTCAATGAATTACGTCTTTCTGAATTAGATAATAAAGGTGGTTGGGCAGCTATTGCTAGTTTGGATGCTAATCTTGCCGATTTTGCAACCATTAGTGCTTCAGGAAGAAAAAGCACTATCGGTTTTGGGTCGATTGAACAAGGGCCAAACCAAAGAAGTTTAGAAGATAGTGAGCTGTATGATATAGTAACCAATTTTAATTTGGACAAATGCTTCCGAAGAAATGGGGCGTTCAATTGCCATTCAACTACGGAATTGGAGAAGAGTGGATTACACCAAAGTATGATCCTGAATTTCAGGATATTGAATTGCAACAACGATTAGATAATGCTGAAGATCAAACCGAAAAAGACCGTATTAAAAATCAAGCGATCAATTATACGAAACGACAAAGTATAAACTTCATTGGAGTTCGAAAAGATAGGACTGGTGATGGAAAACCAATGCCGTATGACATTGAAAACTTCACTCTTTCATATTCATACAATCAGGTGGATCACATCGATTTTGAAATTGAAGAATCACTAGATCAAAACGTTCGCGTGGGTGGAACGTATAATTACAGTTTTGTTCAAAAACCAATTGAGCCGTTTAAAAAGAACGATTCATTGTTCACTGGGAAGTACTGGAAGTTCTTAAAAGATTTAAATTTTAATTACTTGCCGACGAACATTTCGGTGAGTTCAAATATTGTTAGACAATACAATGAACAAAAGTTTAGAGAATTAAATCTATTAGATGGGAATATTGGTATACCAACACTTTTTCAAAGAAACTTCTTATTCGACTGGCAATACACTTTAAATTATAACTTAACTAAGTCTCTTCGATTTAATTTTAATGCAGCAAATAATCGCATTATAAATAATTATATCAATGATGGTGTTGTAGATAACAGTGTTGGAGTCTGGGATGGTTTTTGGGATGTAGGAGAGCCGAATCAGCATTTCCAATCATTACAACTAAATTACGATTTACCTACGGCTAAATTTCCATTCCTAAAGTGGATTCGTGCTACTTATTCATACCAAGGAGATTATCAATGGCAGGATGGTAGTGACTTGTTTAATAATGTAGAAATCCCAGCGTTGGACGGTACTGTAGAGACCTTTAATCTTGGTAATTCGGTACAGAATGCAAGTACGCACCGTATTAATTCTACATTCGATATGAAGAATTTCTATCGATATATTGGATTGACAAAAATTAAGAGGAGTAAAAACAGAAATAAAAATGGTGCTGGAGGTGGCAATGGACCGGGAGGAATCAATGAGAATGGAGGAGGAAGCTCCAAAGGTGGTGATGGCGCAGGTTCTAAAGGAGGGAAGAAAAGTAAAGAAGAGTTAAGAAGAGAAGCAAGAAACGGTGGAGGGAGCCTTACAAGTGGCCGTGGTTCGGTGCTTGGTGGCGGAAATAATGCAGGTGGAGGTTCTTTAAGTGGTGGAGATAAGGCGTTAAATACACTTATTGGATTGGCAACTTCAATAAAGAAAATTCAAATTAACTATCAAGAAAATAACGGTATATTTTTGCCAGGTTATACGCCATCTATTGGTTTTGCGGGTTCTTTGAAACCTTCGACTGGTTTTGTATTTGGTAGTCAAGCGGAAATTAGAGATCTCGCTGCAAGAAAAGGGTGGTTAACTTTATATCCTGAGTTTAACGAGCAGTATACAGAGGTTGAAAGTCGTCAATTGGATGCCCAAGTGAATATCGAGTTGATTCCTGATTTGAAAATAGATCTTAATGGTAGTCGAATTTATTCTGAAAATTACGCAGAGAATTACATAGTTGAAAATGATTTATACAGATCATTAACACCAAATACTTTCGGAAACTTTAATATTTCTACCGTGCTTATTAAGACTGCCTTTAGCAGAAGTGATGAAAATGGTAGTGATGCTTTCAACGACTTCAGAAGTAATCGATTAGTTGTTGCTAATAGACTGGCAGCAGATTTTTATAAAACTACGAACTTTGAAAGAGACGAGGAGGGTTTCCCCGTAGGTTTCGGAAAGACTAGCCAAAATGTATTATTGCCTTCATTTTTATCTGCCTATAAAGGAAGTGATGCTTCCAAAGAGAAGACAGGGATTTTTAGAGATATTCCTCTTCCTAATTGGGACTTAAAGTATACTGGTCTGATGAATATTAAATGGTTTAAAAAGAACTTTAAAAGATTCTCCATT
Source organism: Flavobacteriaceae bacterium (assembly GCA_016763715.1). Next base: position 1,569 of record JAESTG010000350.1, on the reverse strand, counting down.
CAGCATGGATATCGTTCTTCTTATACGGTGAACCAGTTTCAAACGAACTTAGATTATGATCGTAATAACCCTAGGGCTTTGGATCAAGCTGGTAACTTTAAAAGTGAAACCTTCTTAAGTAATGTGAATCTAACGGAGCAATTTTCCCCACTTATCAGAATAGATTTTGAAATGAAGAATTCGATAAAAATATTAGCCGAGTTAAGAAGGGATAGAGCACTTTCATTGAGTTTTGCAAATGATTTAATGACTGAAATTCAGGGAGATGAAATTATTCTTGGACTTGGATATCGAGTGAAAGACTTGAAGATTAGCACCAACTTTGGTGGTAAGAAAAAAATATTAACAAGTGATTTGAATTTCAAGTTGGATGTTTCCCGTAGAGATAATAAAACAATTATTAGATATCTGGATATTAGTAACAATCAAACAACAGCTGGACAAACCATTTATGGCTTACAATTTTCTGTAGATTATGCACTTAGTAAGAATTTAACGGCCTTGTTCTATTACGACCATACGTTTTCAGAGTATGCTATTTCAACGGCATTTCCACAAACAACGATACGAAGTGGATTGACGTTACGATATAATTTTGGAAATTAATACACCAATAACTTAAATAACCATGAATATACCTGCAAACTTAAAATATACAAAAGACCACGAGTGGATTTCAATTGAAGGCGATATTGCCACAGTAGGAATTACAGATTTCGCTCAAGGTGAATTGGGTGATATTGTATATGTTGAAGTAGAAACTCTTGATGAGACTTTAGATAAAGATGAGGTCTTTGGAACCGTTGAAGCAGTGAAGACTGTGTCTGATCTTTTTATGCCTCTTAGTGGCGAGATTGTTACGTTTAATGAGGAATTAGAGAGTGAACCTGAAAGTGTAAATAGTGATCCTTATGGGGAAGGTTGGATGATTAAAATTAAATTATCTAATACAGAAGAATTGGATGATTTGCTTGACGATGCTGGATACAAAGCGCTTATTACAGGTTAATGCCGTAAGAAATATTAGTGTTGTATATACTCTATGTATCACTTTCTTACTACTTTTTCCGGCAACAAATGTCCCTAAAATTGATGTTCCATCTTTTGATAAGATAGGGCACGTTTTTATGTTTACATTACTTGTTGTCCTTTGGACTCTTTTTGTTTGGTCTAAGGGAAAGAAAAGAGGAATGAAAATTTGGTTCGTTCTTTTTTGTGCTTTTATTTATGGCATAATAATTGAAACAATCCAAGGGTTATTTCTTGAAACAAGAACGGCAGATGTATGGGATTTGGTCGCAAATTCTGTTGGTATTTTGCTGGGATGGTTAATTTCTCTTTGGATTAAAAAAGTATTTGCATTGAAAAATTGATTTTCGTTTTATAAAACAATTCATTTTACATATTTTAGCAACAATATAAATTCTCAATTATGGAAGCAAAGAAAAACCCTAAGTTAGATATAAGTAGATGGAGTGGCGTATTCCTTCTCGGAGGCTTAGCATTAATGCTAGCGATCTCACTTACAGCAGTGGAATGGAAAACTTATGAAAAGGATGATTTGTCAAG
>JAESTG010000349.1 GCA_016763715.1 Flavobacteriaceae bacterium | reverse complement strand
TATTTACTGTGGTTATTCGTTTGGCTCTTAGTTGATAACGAAATCCTTGCTGGAAATCAAAACCAGAAATAACTGGAATTTGGAATTGTCGTTCTGCTCCATTTTCAGAAACAACGAAAGCTGTACCGTGTAAGAGTGAAGTGGTTTTATAATGATCTATTGTTAAATCGACTTCTATTTCGGTGGTGGTATTCTTGTCGTCTGAGCTACATGATAATAGCAAGCCGAACAGGCATAAAAAAAATAGCTTTTTCATCTTTTCAATTTTACTTCTGAAAGTACAAAAAAGCTATCTCTAAATCAAGGCTTTGTAGTCGAGGATTATAAAATTAAGAACCTTACTCCTCTACAAGTACCCATTCTCCTTTTTGAATTAATGGGATAGCTTGTTTGTACTTTAACGCCTTATTTTCACCACTCATTACATGTTTTATGGCAACCTTATCATTACGGCCAATCTTAGGTTGTTCACGAGTAATAGTCTCCGTTATTCGCTGACGCTGTGGTTGTGTATTTCCTGCGGCTTGAGCTTCGGCTGAACGTTCATCTAAGTTCTGAATCTCATCTTTTTGTTCGTTCAGTTTTTGTTTTGGTTGGGTTTGTTGTGCCTCTCGTATTTGTTCTTGGTTTTCTTGTGGCAACTCCCCTTTGAATAAGAATGAAAGGACCTCTTTATTTACCTTATCGATCATTGCTTTAAACAATTCAAAAGCCTCGAACTTATTAATTAATAAGGGGTCTTTTTGTTCGTGTACCGCTAGTTGAACTGATTGCTTCAACTCATCCATTTTTCTCAAGTGGGTTTTCCAAGCGTCGTCTATGATGGCAAGAGTGATATTCTTTTCAAAGTCATTTATAAGCTGTTTTCCTTTAGTTTCATAGGCTGTTTCAAGGTCTGTAGCAACATTAAGTGTTTTTACACCATCTGTAAATGGAACTAGAATTCTTTTATACTTGTCTTTTTGAGTTTCGTAGACATTTTTAATTACTGGAAAAGCCATATCTGCATTACGCACCATCTTTTCTTGATAGTGATTCAATGCTGCTTTGTAGAGCTTCCCTGCTATATCCTGTACTGTTCCATCTTTAAATTCGTTTTCTGAAATAGGAGAACTCATAGAGAAATAGCGAATCAATTCGAACTCAAAGTTCTTATAATCATCGGCTCCTTTATTCGTTTCTACTACAATCTCGGCAGTATCATAAATCATGTTTGCAATATCAACACGTAGACGTTCTCCAAACAATGCATGGTAACGACGTTTGTAGACCACTTCACGTTGGGCGTTCATCACATCATCATATTCCAGTAATCGCTTTCTAATTCCGAAGTTATTCTCTTCTACTTTTTTCTGCGCTCGTTCAATAGATTTGGAAATCATAGAATGCTGAATTACTTCGCCTTCTTTTAACCCCATTCTGTCCTTCATTTTGGCAATTCGTTCACTACCAAAGAGACGCATTAAATTATCTTCCAATGATACATAAAACTGTGAACTACCAGGATCTCCTTGACGACCACTACGACCACGTAACTGTCTATCAACACGACGTGAATCGTGACGTTCGGTACCAACAATTGCCAATCCTCCGGCAGCTTTTACTTCATCACTTAATTTAATATCTGTTCCACGACCAGCCATGTTGGTTGCAATGGTAACAACCCCAGCATCACCTGCTTCAGCTACAATATCTGCTTCTTTCTTATGCAGTTCCGCATTCAATACGTTGTGATGTACATTTCGAATGCTTAACATTCGACTTAATAATTCTGAAATTTCAACAGAGGTAGTACCAATTAATACAGGACGCCCAGACTGAGAAAGTTCTGTAACTTCCTCAATAACTGCATTGTATTTTTCACGTTTGGTCTTATAGATTTTGTCTTCGCGATCGTCACGTGTGATGGGTCGGTTGGTTGGGATTTCAACTACATCGAGTTCATAAATTTCCCATAATTCTCCCGCCTCTGTTACTGCTGTACCTGTCATTCCGGACAGTTTCTTGTACATTCTGAAGTAATTTTGAAGTGTAACCGTTGCAAATGTTTGTGTTACTGCTTCAATCTTTACGTTTTCTTTGGCTTCAATCGCTTGGTGGAGTCCGTCGCTGTATCTCCGACCATCCATGATACGTCCAGTTTGCTCATCAACAATCATTACCTTGTTTTCCATCACGACATATTGGTCGTCTTTTTCGAACATGGTGAAGGCTTTCAATAACTGACTCATGGTGTGGATACGTTCGCTCTTCACTCCAAAATCACGGAAAAGATCTTCTTTTAGTAACGCCTCTTCTTCCGGAGAAAGACCTTGCTTTTCTATTTTGGCGATTTCTGTACCAATTTCTGGCATAACGAAAAAATCTGGATTTTCGCTTCCCGATAAATAGTCCACCCCTTTATCAGATAGATCTACTTGATTTGTCTTTTCATCTATAACAAAATAGAGTTCAGCATCAACTTTCGGCATTTCCCGATTGTTGTCTGCCATATAAGTATTTTCTGTTTTCTGAAGGATTTGTTTTACACCTTCTTCAGAAAGAAATTTAATAAGCGCTTTATTTTTAGGTAATCCTCGAAAAACTCTTAATAATTGAAAACCACCTTCTTTACTGTCTCCTTCTTTGATTAATCGCTTGGCCTCAGATAAAACTCCTGTGAGATACTTTTTTTGAATGTTAACTAGGTCGGCAATTTTTGGCTTCAATTCGTTGAATTCGTGACGGTCTCCTTCTGGTACTGGTCCCGAAATAATTAATGGAGTACGAGCATCATCAATCAAGACGCTATCTACTTCATCCACTATTGCGTAGTGGTGTGGGCGTTGTACCAAATCTTTTGGTGCATGAGCCATATTATCACGTAGGTAGTCGAAGCCAAATTCATTATTGGTTCCATAAGTGATGTCTGCATTGTAAGCATTTCGACGCTCTTCACTATTGGGTCTGTGGTTGTCAATACAATCTACAGTCATTCCGTGAAATTCGAAAATAGGAGCCATCCACGCACTATCACGTCGTGCTAGATAATCATTCACGGTAACTAGGTGAACACCGTTCCCTGCCAAAGCATTGAGATATACTGGGAGCGTGGCAACTAAAGTTTTTCCTTCCCCCGTATGCATTTCTGTTACTTTTCCTTGATGGAGGGCAACACCACCAACGAGTTGCACATCGTAGTGTATCATATCCCAAGTAATTTCTTTTCCAGCAGCATCCCAAGAGTTTTTCCAGATGGCTTTATCGCCATCCAAAGTAACATAGTCTTTACTGCCAGAGAGTTCTCTGTCATATGCAGTTGCTGTAGATGTAATTGTTTGGTTTTCTGTAAATCGTTTTGCAGTTTCCTTGATTACTGCGAAGGCTTCAGGAAGTATTTTGTCTAACGATACTTTTTCAATTTCGTACCGATCTTTTTTAAGTGCATCTATTTTATTATAGATCTCTTCTTTTTTATCAATGTCTTCTTCGGTGTCTGTTTCCGATTCGAGGGTATCAATTTGATCTTGGATTTCTTTTTGATCCTCTTTGATAATCTTTCTGAAAGCATTCGACTTAGATCGCAATTCATCTACCGAAAGTGCAGATATGGTTGCTTCGTGCTTTTTAATTTCATCAACAAAGGGTTGAATATTACCTATGTCTTTTTTGGATTTATCTCCTATAAATACTTTTAATACGTTGTCTAAAAGTCCCATGGTGTCAATTTAGTTTAAGGCTCAGTAAAGAGAGAAAATGTCCCATTATTCAGCAACACAAAAAAAAAGCAAAAAAACCAAATAGACAAGTGGTTTAACGGTTTTTAATGGTTGCGTTTTGAGCAAAAAAAAGTCTCAACAATTTGAGACTTTTTCGGTTATTATTTAAAGTTAATGTACTCCGTTAAGAGCATAACAATTAATATTCATCTTCATTCCACAGATAATCATCATCTGTTGGATAATCTGGCCAAATCTCTTCAATTGAATCATACGAATCGCCTTCATCTTCAATTGCTTGAAGATTTTCAACAACCTCCAAAGGGGCTCCTGTTCTAATTGCGTAATCGATCAATTCATCTTTGGTTGCGGGCCAGGGTGCATCACTTAAATACGATGCCAATTCTAATGTCCAGTACATAGGAGAATTAAAGGTTTAATTTTTTGCAAAAATAATTTTTTAACTGAAAAAGTCAAGGTAAAAAAGAATTATTTCTGCTTTATTTTAAAGAACGTTTTTAAACACCTGTAAAACAAGCGCTTACAAAATAAATAATTTTAGGCTATATTTTCTTTGGAACCCATTTTATCTCATTTGCTTGCAAGTCTTTGGACAATTTTCGTGCCAGCACAAAGAGATAGTCAGAAAGTCTATTAAGATACATTAAAACATGTTCGTCAATGGGTTCAGATTCGTGTAAAAGAGTTGCTAAACGCTCGGCACGACGGCAAACACAGCGAGCTATGTGACAATATGACGCGGTGGTATGACCCCCAGGCAGTACAAAATGAGTCATTGGTGGTAAATTTGAATCCATTTGATCCATTTCAGTTTCTAGCAGTTCAATATCTTTTGCATCAATTTTTGGAATATTTAATCGCTCTTTGCCACTTTTAAGTGTAACTTTTTCTGGTGCGGTTGCTAGTATGGCTCCTACCGTGAATAGTTTATTCTGAATATGTATTAATATTTCTTGTGTTCTAGCACCTACCTTTTGATCGCGAATTAACCCAATATGTGAATTCAGTTCGTCTACGGTTCCGTAGCTCTCAATACGAATATGGTGTTTTGCTACGCGCGTACCTCCAAATAATGCCGTTGTACCTTTATCACCAGTTTTGGTATATACTTTCATTCTTTTTCTTTTTTACGCTGGTAATAATTTTTTCTAAAACTTCTGTTATTGCGCTTACGATTTCTGTTGGCATTTTTCTTGTTCCAAAAGTAGAGCAATACAAGTAGCGATATACCAGCAATAATGAGGATTAAGGGGTCGGTAAATAGGGATGATTCCATGCTACGAAGATAGCCCAGAAGTGAGCAAATTCCAAATGTATGCTAGGCGCAATTTGGATATTTATAATAAAGTGTTTTAAGCGGTAAATACTTCAAATAAAGTACTAACTATTTCTAATGTCACTTTCAATCATTCCGTCTCGCAATCTAATAATACGGCGGGCACGCTTTGCAATGTCTTCTTCGTGAGTA
>JAESTG010000348.1 GCA_016763715.1 Flavobacteriaceae bacterium | reverse complement strand
TTGCGGGAATATTTTTATAGTTAAAACAAACCGAAATAGAGTTTTCAAAACTATAAAGAGTATAATCTGGATGGTTAGCAACGTAATTTCTAGCGGTATCGGCAAGGCTAAACTGTTTGTTTACAATATCTTCAATTCCCTTAGAGCCAACACTTTTCCATAATGTCCAGAATTTTAAAGCGTCGTTTCTTCTTCCACACTGTAACGAAGTTTTGCCTAAATTGAAATCGTCATGATCTGTTTGATACAAATAGCTTGCGTCATTTGAGAACGAATCATATAAATATTTTTTGTCTTTAACCACAATAATGGAGCAGGTTAGTGGTGTTCCAATCATTTTGTGGGCATTAAAGCTGAAAGAATCAACTTTCTCAATTCCGCTGATGAGGTGTTTGTATTTTTTACTGAATAATACAGAGCCACAATAAGCTCCATCTACGTGCAGCCAAAGATTATGACGCTTACAAACCTCACTTATTGCCAAAATATCGTCAAAAGCACCCAAAACGGTTGTTCCAGCCGTTGCGTTAACCATTGTTGGGGTGAATCCATTTTTGAGGTCATCTTTTATTACGACTTCAAGCTCATGGATGTTCATTTCCCCGAAGTCATCAACACTAATATAGCGAACGTTATCCCTCCCAATTCCAGAGAAGGCTGCATTTTTTGGTGTGCTATAATGTGATTCAGCTGAAGTGTAAACAGTCATTCTCTGTTGCATCCCCTCTTGTCTAATTGTTTCGTTTTTGGCATCACGCGCCATGAGCATTCCCATAAAATTGGTCATGGATCCTCCCGTAGCAAATGTTCCATTTGAGTTTTCATCCCAACCAATCATGTCACAAATTTTGCGAAGTAAGACTTTCTCAACACCTACCTGTGGTCCTGCAGCTTTGTAGGTATACATACTATTGTTCAATATAACAGCTAGTAAATCCCCTAAAATAGCTTTGTCATTTCGACCGCCAAACAACTGGTTAAAGAAAGCATTTGTAGCAGTTCTGGGAGTTTTGAATACCAAATCTTGCAATGCGACTTTCAATTCATCTTCAGTAATAGGCTCGTCTTTTAAATCCAAATTCAACTCCTGAAAAAGCGAGTCCGCTTGCACGAAGTCCGCTACTGGGTTGATGGCTTCATCGTCTAAAAGTGCTTCAGTAATATGATTGAAAATCTTAAGGGCTTCTTTCATTTAATTGGGTATTATAAATCTTTTAAAATACTTACTTGAGTTCTAGTTCTAAAGGGATGTAGAGGAAATCGCTAATTTATAATTTCCGAACTTATCTTTTTAGATGTGCCTTTCTTGATTACTCTTTTTCTATTTTTCTTCTTAATTAACATAGAATATTCAAAGGTGTATTCGTTTCCGTTTGTGGTTAAAATCTTGAACAGCACTGGTTCTTTTTCGGCTTGGTTCTTTGGTCGGAGTTTCTTCATAACATACTCACAGTCATTTATCCATCGAATAGAAAATGTATCTATTTTTTGATCATAATAGTCTATTTCAATGGAGTCATTGCGAATAAATTTTGTCTTCTTTAGTTCGGTGCCCACAAGTGTTTCGAACTCGAAGGTTCCTGTTCTAAAGTTGGCGCAGTCTCGTTCTGGAGTTTGACAACTTACTAAAATGACTAATAAAAAAGCAGTTAAGATTACCCGCATAGAACAGTTTTGTGCAAATTTCTGACATTTTTGCTAAACAAGCCCTATTGATAGGCTTTAAAACTACCGTCTTTATAAAAAATTATGATTCTTTCTATTTCAAAGACTGATTTTGAATCAGAATTTGTTTTCCCTTCTAAAACGGTTTTTTCAGTTAAATGGCTCAATAAAGAATTTTCAACTTCGGAATTGGATGGAGAAGTAATTTTCATTGGAGCCTCTATTATTTTTTCAGAAGAGGAGGAAGGGAAGGCTCCAGTTCCATTCAAAAGCCAATACAATTGTACTTCAGGAAATTGATGCAACACCTTCATTACAAATTCCAAACTCGGCTTATTTCTACCAGAAAGTAAGTGTGAAATAGTGGAGCGATTGAAGGATATTTTTTCAGAAAATGAAGTTGCCGATAACCCATAAAAAGTAAGTATTCCTTGAAGTCTTTTCGCAAATTCAATGCTGTTTACCATTGTAGCACGTGATTTTTAGTTAGGCCTGTTACAAATGTAATTCATTACGGAGTATATTACAATTAAATCAACGAATCCATTATATATTATTTAAATTATAACTTTATTTAATATATATTAAACATCTGAAAACAAATAATTTAACTACTATATTTTAAATGTGTTAAATAATATGAACTTAAAATGTAATTAAGAATCCATATTTGGTTACAAATGTATCATTAAGGTAATCAATGCTGTGTTTACATTTGTAAACACAGCATTGATTACCTTTGTCATAGCAATAGGTTATAGATGAATATTTCTACGTGGTATACCCATCATTTTGAAGCTAGATTAAAGGGGCGATATGTACATTCAAAACACATAAACCCAATTCTCGATTTGTATCAAGATGTTATCTCAATCTCTGTAATTGGTACTTCAGAAAATGGAAATAAGATTAGTTGTGTGAAAGTTGGGAATGGTAAAAAAGTGATTTTAGGGTGGTCACAGATGCACGGAAATGAGTCTACCACAACCAAAGCATTATTCGATTTCTTCAAGTTTATAGCCCAAAAAAAATATTTCAGTAAGGAGATAGACCTGTTTTTAAAGACATATACTTTCTATGTAATTCCAATTCTGAATCCAGATGGAGCCGAACTTTATACCCGAGAGAACATAAATACGGTAGACCTCAACAGAGACGCCAAGAATTTATCACAACCTGAAAGTAGGGTTCTTCGTGGCCTATTTAATAAAATTAACCCTGAATTATGCCTTAATTTACATGATCAACGTACCATGTATAGCTTACCAAATGGTAAGAGTGCTACGGTTTCATTTTTGGCTCCATCTGCCAATGCAGAAAGAGAAGTGACGTCTGCAAGACGTGTTGCTATGGGAGAAATTGAGAGATTGAATACTGCATTAAGTATACATATCCCTGGACAAATTGGTCGTTATGACGATGCTTTTAATGAAAATTGCGTTGGGGATACCTTTCAAATGGTTGGTGTGCCAACTATTTTATTTGAAGCAGGGCATTATCCAGGGGATTATCAACGTGAGAAAACGAGAGCATATATCTTTTATGCTTTGTTAAGTCTTTTCAGAATAACAGAAGAGGTGAAAACAGCAAATAATACACCCTATTCTAAGATTCCAGAAAATGATGAACTTTTTAAGGATGTGATTATCAGAAATGTTGATATCAATGGTGAAATTACTTCATTATCCATGAGTTATGAGGGGAATTTGGTAGAAGGTTCTATTCATTTTGTTCCAATTTTGGATCAGATAGGTAGTTTAGAGGCTTTTTTTGGGCATAAAGAGATTGATGCTCATGGGGTCAAAATTTTGCTGAACTCTCACGAAAACGTTTTCGTTGGGGAAAAAGTCGAAACAATTGTTGATAGAATATCAGGTAATTGCTTATTTTCCTGAGATTCTTGCAACAATATTTAATGAAATGTTTAATTTTGTAAGCTTAATGCAACTAACTATGGCAAAATTTAAACTAGACGAGACAGATCATCATATTCTAGATATGTTGATTGAAAACACCAGAACTCCTTTTACCGATATAGCAAAGAAACTTCAAATATCTGCTGGGACTGTTCATGTGAGAGTAAAGAAAATGGAAGAAGCAGGAATCATCATTGGTTCTTCATTAACTTTAGATTACAGAAAGTTAGGATACTCTTTCATTGCATATGTTGGTATCTTTTTAATGAAAACTTCACAAACACAATTTGTTTTGGAGCGTATCAATGAAATTCCATTTGTTACTGTGGCGCATGTTACAACAGGAAAGTTTAATATTTTCTGTAAGATTAGAGCAAAGGATACTAACCATGCTAAAGATATTATCTACTTAATAGATGATATTGATGGAGTTACAAGAACTGAGACTATGATTTCCTTGGAAGAAAGTATTAATGATAAAAAACGTTTAATGCATTCTATTTTCAACGAGATATAATTTTATATAAAGATTAACTATAAGCCCTTTATCATTTGGTAAAGGGTTTTTATTTTTATAAAAAATTGAAAACTATGCAAACAAACAAACTCACAACTTCAGAGTATAACTCATACTACCAAAGATATATTGATCAGGCTCAAGATCTTTCTGTTTTGGAAGGCTTACAGAATGGCTTGGAGATTACATCTAATTTTTTTAGTGCTTTACCATTAGAGAAATGTGATTATCGTTACGAAGCCTCTAAATGGACACCGAAGGAGATATTATTACACATAATTGACACAGAACGTGTTTTTGCATATCGAGCTTTGCAATTTGCGAGATCTGAAGGAGCAGTTTTAGTGGGGTTTGATCAAGATGAATTTGCTAGGAATGCAGATGTTAGCAACAGAAGTATAAAAGACTTGTTGGATGAGTATACCGCGGTGCGTATGGCTACTTTGTGTTTTGCTAAAAGCTGTTCCTAGTAATACATTAGTTCGCAAGGGAGAAGCTAGTGGAAGCCCTATGTCTGTTCGTGCTGCTTTATACATCATCGTAGGCCATGAAAAACACCACTGTGCTGTAATTAAAGAAAGGTATTTATAAATTTATTTCCCCTCTTCGTCTGGATATTTGTTGACTCGCAGAAAAACCTAAAAATGAAAGTTAGCATAAAAATTAAAAGCCTCGTAAATTAGAGTGTTTGGTATGCTACAATTTAACTTTCGTTTGCCGATATTCTCTAATAAAACGAATTGAATTTTTCCGTTATTATTCTTCTTGTCAAAAATTAGCAATTTGATGATTTCATCAATATCATCTTTTGAGAAATCCACTTTTCCGAAGGTTTTTAAAAGAAACATTGTTATTTTTTCCATTTTTTTCTTCGGAAATGAATATTGTTCAGAAGAAATATAAGTGGCTAAAATCATTCCAATAGCAATAGCCTCGCCATGTAATAAGCTTTCTTTTGAAGTAGATTTTAAACAATAGGATTCGATAGCGTGCCCTAATGTATGTCCATAGTTAAGTGCTTTGCGTATGCCTTTTTCTAAAGGATCTTGAGTAATGATGTCATTTTTGATAAGAATCGAATCCCAAATTAGTTGAGATACTTCCTCACCGTTATTTTCATCCATTGCCATCACTTGTTCCAGATACACTTCAGAATGGATGATACCATGCTTGATCATTTCCGATATTCCCGATTTAAATTGCTCCTCAGGTAAGGTTTCAAGAAAATAGGTGTCCACAATAACTGCTTTGGGGTTGGTTATGACACCCACCTGATTTTTTAAGACACCCAAGTCAACACCATTTTTTCCACCTACAGAGGCATCTACCATAGCAAGTAAAGAAGTTGGGATATTGATAAACTCTATACCTCGTTGATATGTGCAGGCAACGAAACCACCGAGGTCGGTAACTACTCCGCCACCTAGATTTATGAGTAAACTTTTTCGGTCGGCACCTTTCTCAGACAACTGGTTCCAAACTTCCAAACAAGTGGTGATGCTTTTATGTTCTTCGCCCGAAGGAATGCTTAAATGAATCAAAGAATGACTATGATTGAAACATTCCATAAAATAAGGAAGACAGGCTACTTCGGTGTGTTCATCAGTTAAAACAAATACTTTACTGGGTTGTATTTCTGAAATAATATCGTGCAGCATTTCCCAAGCCCCTTCATTGCAAAAAACAGCTCCGCGATCTCTAATTATTTTTTTTTCCATTCCGTAGTAAAATAGTCCTTTTTGAGACTTCAAATCTAACTATATTTGTGTTTTAAACTTGATAAATGACGACAAAACATATTTTCGATAATACCGAAATTGCGTTTAAGCTTAAGAGTGATGCCAATTTAGAGCGTGCTTATTTTTTGTTTAAAATGATTTCTAAAGAACCATTGGTGAGGATAGGTACGGCAGTGACGAAATTTGCATTAAACGTCAATTTACCAGTTACTGGGCTTATTAGATCTACTGTCTTTGATCATTTTTGTGGAGGAGTAAGTGAGAAAGATTGCCTTCCTGTTGTTGATAGCCTAAATTCGGCACATGTGCATTCTGTGTTGGATTATTCTGTAGAAGGAAAGGAAGAGGAGTCACAATTTGATGCCACGATGGAAAAAGTGATTGAACTTACTCGGTTTGCTGAGAAGAAAGATGCCATGCCTTTTTCTGTGTTCAAACCAACTGGCTTGGGTAGATTCAAAATCTGGCAAAAAATCACCGAGAAAGAGTCTTTATCTGAAAGTGAACAACAGGAATGGAGTAGGATTGTAGCTCGGTATGAACGTATCTGTAAAGTTGCTCATGAATGTAATGTTACTTTGCTTATTGATGGTGAAGAGACATGGATGCAGGATGCCGCAGATGAATTGTGCGAACGAATGATGGAGAAATACAATAAGGACAAGGTGATTGTCTTTAATACGCTACAATGTTATCGTTGGGATCGATTGGATTATTTAAAAGAACTGCATCAGCGATCCAAATCTAAAGGCTATAAACTTGGTTTTAAAATTGTACGTGGGGCATATATGGAGAAGGAGAATGAACGTGCCGAAGAAAAAGGGTATCCTACACCTATTTGCGCAAGTAAACAAGCGACCGATGATCATTTCAATAGTGTGTGTGCATATATTTTAGGTAATCTACAGGATATTTCATTATTTTTAGGTTCGCACAATGAGCAAAGTTCTTATTTGGCTATGGAGCTAATGGATGCCAAAGACTTATTGAAAAATGATAACCGTATTTGGTTTGGACAGCTCTATGGAATGAGTGATCATATAAGTTATAACTTGGCTGCGGAAGGATATAATGTGGCTAAATACATTCCTTTTGGGCCAGTGAAAGATGTAATGCCATATCTTATTAGAAGGGCAGAAGAGAATACTTCCGTAGCAGGTCAAACAAGTAGAGAGCTAGATTTGCTGAAGCGTGAAAAGAAGCGTAGAGGAATTTAAATATTAATAGAACTAACACCTATTTGTATGAGCATAAATGTACCTAAGTCATCTTTTGATTTTCTTCTGAAATTAAAAAAGAACAATCATCGTGATTGGATGCTGGAAAATAAGAAGGAATATCTCGCTAACGAAAAAGAACTAAAAGCTTTTTATGCTGAAGTGGAAGCGAGTTTAAATATAAACGACGAAATTGCAAAACTGAAAGTCTTCAGAATTAATCGTGATGTTCGTTTTAGTAAAGATAAAACGCCCTATAATGTACACCGTAGTGCTAGTTTTAGTAGGGCAGGAGCGCATCGGAGAGGAGGGTATTACTTACGCTTAGAGCCAGGTAGTTCGGCAATGGCAGGAGGTTTCTTTTCTCCAGAACCAACCGATTTGTTACGAATTCGAAAGGAGTTCGAAATGGACACAACCGAAATACGTGCTATTTTAAATCAAAAGGATTTTGATAAGGCTTTTAGTGGGTTTAATAAAGAATACACCGTAAAAACAGCACCTAAAGGGTTTAGTAAAGAGGATCCTAATATAGACTTGATCAAACTTAAAAGTTATTTTGTAGTACACAAATTTACCGATACCGAAGTGCAATCCAAAGGATTTAAGGACAACTTGCTCTATCATTTTGAGTTACTTCGTCCATACTTCGATTATATGAGTGACGTTCTAACTACCGATTTGAATGGCGTTTCTCTTTTAGATTAGGCGACTCGTTCCAGTAACTGAATATTATTTTTTAAACGCTCTTTTACGATGTGCATCATTCGTTTGTTCAGTGCAGAAGAGTTCTCAATATAAGCTGAGTACTCACTTAAGGTGAATTGGCCTATAATAATTCCTTTCAATGAATTTCTAAACTTCATGTCCCTATGAGTGGCGTTTTCAATATAATCCATCCGTTTTTCGATAGACAAGTCGTAGAAAACGTTTTTGTGTTTGTGTGCATAATTTCTGAAAACAGCTAGTAGTAAATCATTTTGAAGCTTTGCTACAGGGCGTAAGGTTCTGTTTTGAAAGAACTCTTCAGCGGTCATTCCTGGGAGTATTTTTGCTGAAGGGATTTGGGGGCGTAATTGTAATAGTGAGATATCTCTTGAATCCATAACTATTGTTTTACTAAAATTAGAAAACTATTGCGTAGCTTTTTTCTGAAGGAGAGGTAGTTATACACAATGATGTTAACAATAATGAGTCTCAAAAATGGCTTGCCTTATTT
>JAESTG010000347.1 GCA_016763715.1 Flavobacteriaceae bacterium | reverse complement strand
TATCAATGTACGAATGGGACTCCATTCTCGATTGTTATGAAAATGCGAAGCTATACAAACGAAGAATTTTGGGCACGAGCCATTGGAAGACCTGTATACGATAAAAATGAGAATATTATTGGTATTCAAGGCATATTTCAGGACATAAATGAAGAAAAAAACAAAGAGTTAGGGCTTGAGAAATCTATGAAAGTTATTGAGTCTCAAAATTCCAGACTCTTTAATTTTGCACATATTGTTTCTCATAACTTGCGCTCTCATGCCAGCAATTTGTTTTTGACCTTAGAGCTTTTAAAATCTTTAGAATCGCCCGAAGAAGAAGAGGAACTGAAGGGTACTCTTTTTGATATTTCTGCTAGTTTAAATGATACGATCAATCATCTTAACGAAATAGCAAGTGCTCAATTCAAATCACTGGACAAACAGCGACCACTTCAATTTGATGATGCCTTGCAAGAAGTACTTCACTCCATTAACAGATTGGTTGAAGATAGTGGTGCCGAGGTATTTTCAGATTTCTCAGAGGTTCCTGAAATTACCTACATCACTTCATATTTGGAAAGCATCTTTTTAAATTTAGTCACTAATGCTATAAAATATAAGCATCCTGATCGAAAACCAGTAATAGATATTTACTCCTTCAAAGAAGCAGGACAAACCTACTTGGTCATAAAAGACAATGGAATAGGCGTTGATTTGAAAAAACACGGAAATCAAATATTTAATATGTACCAAACCTTCCATCATCGAGAAGAGGCCGTAGGAATTGGTCTCTTTATTATTAAAAATCAAATAGAAACGCTACAAGGATCTATTGAGGTTGAAAGTAAGGTAGATGAAGGAACCATATTTAAAATCAAATTTTAATTACAATAGCAAACCCCACAATTAATTGAAATCCCCACAGCACCACGTTAAGCTATCGTGCATCATAGATGATGACGATGTGTATATCAATCTTATTAAAAAAATTATTGATATCAAAAACTTATCTGAAAACCTATTGGTTTTTAAAAATGGGCAAGAAGCCTTAGACTATTTTAAATCCATAATGGGAAATTTATCCGACAAAGATTTTCCAGAAATTATCCTGTTAGATCTTAATATGCCAGTCATGGATGGTTGGAAATTTCTAAATGAGTTTACTGAAATTAAGAGATGTTCTAAAATTAAGACCACACTTTACATTGTAAGCTCATCTATCAATCCATACGATATAGAAAAAGCAAAATCGTATTCATTGGTAACAGATTATCTAATAAAGCCTGTGAATATAGATCAATTTGAGGCTTTATTCATAAAACACAGTACCCTACTCTAGTTCTGAAGTTATTCCTGTGTCTCCTCTTCTTTTAGTTGTTTTGGGAAGGCCTTTCTGTTAAAAACGATAATGATACCAACCCCCAAACTAATTGCAAAATCTGCTACATTGAATACAGGATCGAAAAAAGAGAATGAGAACATATCCACTACTTTACCATGAAACAGCTTGCCATAACCTCCTCCTTCTGGAAAAATGCTAGATACCTGACTGTAACTGTCTTCAAAAATTAATCCGTAAAAAACAGAATCAATAATATTTCCAAAAGCACCAGCAAAAATAAGAGCTATGGATAAAATAAGCACCTTTGGTGCATGCTTCTTTGTAGATTCCCAGAGCCAATATCCTATCCCTGAAATCGCAAATAGCCTAAAAATTGTCAAGAATAACTTTCCATATTGCCCAGGAATTTTTACACCCCATGCCATTCCTTCATTTTCAATAAAATAAAACTTAAAAAGAGCCCTGCATTGTGGAGCCTTTACATCACCACAAGTATTGATTATATCAAACCCCTCTTGCAATT
Organism: Flavobacteriaceae bacterium; assembly: GCA_016763715.1. The sequence goes on along the minus strand of JAESTG010000347.1, from coordinate 2,979 downwards.
GAAAATGGGTCTTCATATAAATTTTTAAGACCTGATCAATTATCAAGACTAATAAAATAATCCATATTGCTTTATTCAATGACATACGTAAGAGTTATATTTATCCTTATTCGAGGCTACTAATCTGCCGCTAAAATAAAGAATTAATTTTGGCTTTTTAACAATGTTATATCTCCATTAACACTTTCTGCTTTTATAAAAAACTGTCCTTCCTTGGGCAACTCATTTTTGACAGATCCTGCACGTGATTTTGCCTCGCCAAAAACTGTTTTTTCTGCAAATACCAAGATATTTCCATCCTTAGAGTTTAGTTGCGCATTTCCTTTAAAGTTTTTTAAAACACAATTTCCACTTCCCAAATCTAGTTGTATGTTGTTGAAAGCTCCTTCAGTCTCAACCGAAGTAATTGCTCCGTTTATAATAACTTTAAAATGAGGAGGAACTCGAATTTCCATTTCAATTGAGATTACTTTATGTGCGGCAAGTTTATCATTCTGCATTACTAAATAAGGTGTAAAACCATGTGTGAGTGATAGTGTTTTATTTGCTTCGGAAATGAGTAATACTATATTTTCGCTATGCTCTCCTTCTACTTTAGTATTCACATAAATAGTTTCGGTAGCTTCAGAAATAATTTTAACATGGTATATTTCGTCGGAAATAATTTCAATTCGTTCAAATTGGTTCGAATTCCATGATTTCTCCATGATTTTCTGAGCCTGAATTTCAGAAAAAACTAAAAACAAACATACGATACAACCTATTTTATTCAGCATAAAAAAACCCTATTTAAATAGGGCCATGTGTAAAAAATAGCACCCCTCTCAAGAGAAAGGGACACATATAAAATTATTTATTTCTGCATGTTCTTGGCCTCAATGCTCAATGTAGCATGCGGCACTAATTTTAAACGCTCTGGATTGATTAATTTTCCAGTCACACGGCAAATTCCGTAAGTTTTATTCTCAATACGGATTACAGCATTCTTAAGATCACGGATAAACTTTTCTTGACGAATAGCTAGTGCAGACGACGTTTCTTTACTCATTACTTCACTTCCTTCATCGAAGGCTTTGAACGTAGGAGAAGTGTCATCTGTACCATTATTACTATCATTTCTATAAGCGCTTTCTATTAAATGAAATTGCTCTTGAGCTTTTTTAATTTTTCCCAGAATGAGAACTCTAAAATCCTCCAGCTCTGCATCGCTGTATCTGTTTTTTATTTCCTGCGACATAATTTCTTAATGTTTTTTAATACTTAATTTAGTAGCGATATCATCAAAGGCAATTTCCGTTCCATTTTCTACTTCCGCTTCAAATTCTAGTACTTCGGTTAAGGTTTCTTGTTTAATGTAAGCTATATTCTGCGCAACGGCAGCTTTTAGGTTTTTACTATCTTGAATGGTCACTTCCACTCTGTCTGTCACTTCAAAACCGGAATCTTTCCTCAAGTTTTGAATACGATTTATTAACTCTCGTGCAATTCCTTCGTTCTTTAATTCTTCATTAATGGTCACATCCAATGCAACAGTAACTCCATCTGCATTAGCAACTAACCATCCTTCAATATCCTGCGAACTAATTACCACATCGTCAAGGGTCAATGTAAGATTTTTTTCATTAAACAAAATAGAAATCTCACCGTCTTTTTCAAGTTTGGAAATTTCTTCTTGCCCAAACTGCTGAATCACAGCAGCCACCTGTTTCATTTCCTTTCCAAAGCGTGGGCCTAGTTTTTTGAAATCGGGTTTGATTTGCTTCACTAATAATCCACTTCCTTCATCAATCAATTCAATTTCCTTGACGTTTACTTCAGATTTAATTAAATCTGAAACTTCTTCAATTTCTTGTCTTGATGCCTCGTCCAATACTGGAATCATAATCTTCTGCAAAGGCTGGCGCACTTTAATCTTCTCGCGTTGTCTCAACGATAAAACCAACGAACTTATTGTTTGTGCCTGACGCATTTTATGCTCTAGGCTAGTATCAATGTATGTCGTATCTGCCTTCGGAAAGTTACTAAGATGAACAGATTCTTCACTGTCTTTTACAGTTCCTGAAGTCAAATCTATGTACAAACGATCCATAAAGAATGGAGCTATAGGAGCTCCTAACTGAGCTACAGTAACTAAACAAGTATATAACGTTTGGTATGCCGATATTTTATCTTCAGCATAACTACCCTTCCAAAAACGCCTTCTACTTAAACGTACAAACCAGTTGCTCAAGTTCTCCTGCACAAAATTGGAAATCATTCGAGCAGCACGAGTTGGTTCATAATCAGTATAAGCCTCATCTACTCTTTGAATTAAAGTGTTTAATTCTGAAAGAATCCACCGATCAATTTCTGGTCTATTTTCTTTGGCAATGTCTGCTTCCACATAATCGAAGTTATCCAAATTGGCATATAAACTAAAGAAGCTGTATGTATTATAAAGAGTTCCGAAGAATTTATTACGAACCTCTGCGATGCCATTCAAGTCAAATTTAAGATTGTCCCAAGGGTTGGCATTGCTAATCATATACCAACGGGTGGCATCAGCACCATACTTGTCCAGAGTCTCGAATGGGTCTGTAGCATTCCCTAATCGTTTGGACATTTTCAATCCATTTTTATCAAGCACTAAGCCATTAGACATCACATTTTTATAGGCGACATCGTCAAATATCATGGTAGCGATTGCGTGCAATGTATAGAACCATCCACGCGTCTGGTCAACACCTTCTGCAATAAAATCGGCTTTACGCCACTTCGTATCTACTTTCTCTTTGTTTTCAAATGGGTAATGCCATTGTGCATAAGGCATTGAACCGCTATCAAACCAAACGTCAATAAGGTCTGCCTCACGCTGCATTGGCAGTCCGCTAGGCGAAACCAACACAATTTCATCTACAATATTTTTATGGAGATCTACCTTGTTATAATTTTCTTCGGAAAAATCTCCAACTACGAAATCTTCAAAAATATCTTTAGCTA
>JAESTG010000346.1 GCA_016763715.1 Flavobacteriaceae bacterium | reverse complement strand
TGGCAATTTTGCGCTTTGTTAAAATTCAATCTTTTTGTAAGAACAAACTCAGTCAGTTCGTTAACCGTTGACTGGGTTTCTTTTTAGATAATTTAGTTGTTTCAATTAATTAGCTGTTGAGTAATCTTCAAAATTCTTAACATTAAAATATTAAGGTGGTCTAAACTTATATTGTGACGTATACTAATGAAACAAATCAACTTTCAATCAAAGTGCCGTGACTTTTCCCTCTCTATAATTCAACTTAAAAGAAACTCAAAGAATCCTCCCAAGATTACAACAATCAAAAAATAAAAAATCGCCATCCATTACAGACGGCGACTTTCGGGGTATATAGACTTGCTAAGCAAGGTTTGTTAATACATTACTCCCAGTGCGGTGATATCATTCCCATTAAATTCTCCGTCTTCACTGCTCGAGAAACAAGCTAGCATCACAGAAGTAGAATCATATCCCGTAGGTGTTCCTGAAATATGAACCGCTCCAGCACTACCAGATCCTTCATTTACATTTTGACCACAACTCTGACGGCTGAACCAATCCGTGTGCCGAAATCCAACTGAGTGACCAATTTCATGCGTAATAACATGCTCGTTTACGTTCGTGGTATATCCAGACAAGCCATAAATTTGAACAAATTTATACGGCAAACCTCCGCTAGGAAAACCAGCACTTCCGCCAACACTTCCAGGATTATTGGCTGTGTTATTATACACTACCATATCTTTAGATTGAAAATTGGTTCCGAAGGTAAGCGTAAAGCTAATAGACACACCTCCTAAACGATTGTAATTATTAACCGCCCATTGCAGTGCCGTTCTCTCCTTATTGGACAACGCAAAACCATTACCAGTATAGCCAATAATAGAAATATTCCTTCCTTGACTTACCAAATTATAGGTTCGATATTGTTTTGAATTAACTCCTTCTTGTGCAGCTTTAGCCAAGGCAAACAATTGATCTTCGGTCATTACAATATCTTCTTCAAAAAATAAGCGCTCTTCAGAACTACCATCGGGGAAATAAAACTGGTCGTATTTAATGAAATTAGTATTCAATTCGAGTGCCGCAGCAGCATCGATAACTTTTTGAGATACCTCTTTAGTTAAATTTACTTCGGTAGTTTCAACAATTTCGGAATCCTTAGAACAAGACACCAAAAAAAGACTCAGACTGAGACAGCCTAAAAGTCCAATTCGTATTTTTTTCATTGTGAATAATTTAAATTAATAATTTAGGTTTGAATATCTAAGTTACTAAATTATTGACATATAATCAATAATTTATCATAAATAATAAACATACTTCAATGAAAATTAATTAAACATAAGAATAATTTAATGAATATACGGATTTACCATAATCAAACTACAGGTTATCCCTGAAAAAAAAGGGTGTGGTTTTGTATAAATTTTTAGATAATTTCGGCAGACAGACCAGCCTCCAATAACTTGCTACACCTAGGTTCCAAATCTTCGAATGAACCAGATTTAACTGTACATTTCCCTTTAAAATGGACAATTAAAGAACATTGGTGCGCTTGCTCTGTAGTATGTTCGCAAGCATAAATTAAAGTGTCAATAACATGATCAAAGGTGTTTACTTCATCATTGTAAAGTACAATTTGATTTTCTGTATCCTCCTGTTCCAACAAGAGTAAATCCTCATCATGTTTTTCTTTCGTATTCATCGTAGCATCCAATTTACAAATTTTGCTATAGACCTATTATTTACTCACTAAAAATAAAACGGCTACTTCACAAACTTAGCGGCCACCCAATTGTTTCGCTCTTTATTATCAATAAATCGAAGGCCCAACTTACTACAGGCCTCACTAATGATAGGCAAGTCTGCACTATAAAAACCACTTAAAAACAAGGTCCCTCCATTCTTTAAAGCATTTACATATATTGGCATATCATTCAGCAATATGTTGCGGTTAATGTTAGCAATTATCGTATTATAGGCTGCTACGGAAGGAATTTTGGCAGCATCACCTAACTGCACTTTTATGTGACTACATTGATTACGAGTTACATTTTCTTCGGAATTTTCGACACACCAGTCGTCAATATCTATTGCATCAATACTTGAAGCACCACGCATTTCAGCTAAAATAGCTAACACTGATGTCCCGCAACCCATATCTAGTACTGTCTGACCTTCAAATTCATTTTCAAGTAAATAACTAAGCATCATAAAGGTAGTTTCATGATGACCAGTACCAAAAGACATTTTAGGCTCTATTACAATCTCATACTTCACTCCATATGGCTCATGAAATGGCGCCCGAACTGCACAAAGGTCACTCACAATAGTGGGGTCGAAATTCTTTTCCCATTCCTCATTCCAATTCACCTGTTCAATTTCTTTGTGAACGTGTTTTATCTCAAATTCTGAAGAAGATAAGATATAAATATCTTCTAAAATCTCTGAATTCCATTCATTCTTCTGAATATAAGCCTTAACTCCTTCCTCATTTTCCACAAAACTTTCAAACCCTGCATTACCCAATTCAGCTATCAAAATTTCCGTGCCTGGCTGAAGTGGCTTTACTTTAAAATCGTATTCAATATAAATCTGTGACATCCTTTTTTAACTAAACGCATTAACAATAGCAGCAAAATCTTCAGCATTAAGGGCTGCACCACCAATTAAACCACCATCAACATCTGGCTTACCAAATATCTCCTGAGCATTCCCCGGCTTTACACTTCCGCCGTATAGGATAGAAACTTTATCTGCTATGGATTTACTATAATGATCCACAATAGTACCACGAATAAACGCGTGCATTTCTTGTGCCTGATCTGGACTAGCCGTCTCCCCCGTTCCAATTGCCCATACTGCTCGTACGCCAGAATAATGCTACTCCAACTCCCTTCAGTAATATGATAAAGACCTTCAACTAACTGTTTCTTAACTACATTAAAATGCTCACCAGTAGCTCTTTCATCCAATTTTTCTCCAAAGCAGAAAATTATGGTCATGTCATTTTCTAAAGCGGTATTCACCTTCGCAGCTAGCAATTCATTGGTTTCCCAAAACATAGCTCTGCGTTCACTGTGCCCTAAAATGACGGTGCTAACGCCAACGCTTTTCAACATATCTGGCGAAACCTCTCCAGTAAAAGCACCATTACTAGCTTGATGCATATTTTGAGCGACTACTATAATATCTGTATCGAGAAGTGCTTGATTGGCGCTCTGCAAATTAGTAAACGGAGGTGCCACCATAACGTCGACTTTGGAAGACAACTTCTTTTCAATTAACTGGTCTAACAACTCATAAGTTTGAGTTATATCGCAATTCATTTTCCAGTTTCCTGCTACAATTTTCTTTCTCATTTTATCAATTTTTTGATAGTTGATTGATGTGTTTCTTATGTTCTGATTTTGGGGTCTAACCAACCATAAATTAAGTCGACCAAAATATTAATTAGTATAAACAGTGTGGCTATAATAAGTACGGCTCCCATAATAATTGGGAGATCCAAAGTATTGAGCGCATCTACAATTTCTTTCCCTAGTCCGTTCCAACCAAAAATGTACTCTACAAATACGGCACCCGCCAACATGGACGCAAACCAACCTGAAACAGCC
>JAESTG010000345.1 GCA_016763715.1 Flavobacteriaceae bacterium | reverse complement strand
GTTTATTTTCGCTATCGTAGGTCTAATACTTACAGCGGGTTGTACTCCAGAAGCCCAAATTAGTGACGAACAACAAATCGACAAAGACGAATACGAAATCCCAGAAGTGGATCAATAGTCGCATCTTTTATGGGGTGTTGACAGCGATTCTTATTATGGCAACACCCTTTATATTTTATATTTACAAATATGCCCCTTCTGGAACAAAAGAATGGGATACGATTTTTGGCACCATAACGGCAAACGGTTTTACAAGTGCTAAATCCTTCGCCCATGCTGTATTCACAAAACTTACTTTTGTAATGCTAACTGGCATTTGGTTTCTAACATCAAGAAATTGGTGGAAATTTGCTATTCTAGTACCCCTAACTTTATTTCTTTTTCAATTATTTGGAGTGCTCAATCAAGAACTTCAATATATTGATGAATACGATTTTTGGTATTCCCTCCCGGTTGTATTGCCCGTACTATTTTTTATGATGTATATTTCTTATCGCATGGGAAAACATTCTTCAGAAGATGGCGACTTAAAAAAACAAGCCGATAGAGAGATTAAGAACATTTTTAGCGATAAGCTATAGAAAACTAACGCCGCCCTTTCTTAAACCCATATGAACTTTGACCAAAGAAGTCACTTGGAAAATTCTCATCTCCAGGAAACCCTAAAGAAATTGTACCACTGTCTTCAGGAATATAATTGGTTTTAAAGATATAATCCCATAGACTCAAGCTAATTCCAAAATTCACTCCATAACGTCCTTCTGGTAAAGTATATGAATGATGATATAAATGCATCACTGGATTATTGAGAAGGTATTTTAATGGACCCCATGAAATCTTTATGTTGGAATGATTGAAATGTCCAATCATAATTGCCAAAAAGTGAACGATATAAGCTTGTTCTGGCTCAAAACCTCCCAATATCATCACGCCAAAGGTTTTTAAGGGTTTGTAAAACACATTCTCCATCCAATGGTAACGTAAGTGTGCCGCAAACCCCATCTCCTTAACACTATGGTGTACCTTATGAAATTCCCATAAAAATGGAAATTTATGAAGTAAAACATGAGTAACCCACTGTACAAAATCCAATACAATAAAGAAAGCTAACAACTGCAACCATACTGGCCATTCTGAAACATTAACAAGAGCTAAACTTTTATCGGTAATCCCCAAATCACCAAAACCCAATTGAAGCATTTTGTAAAATCCGCTGATGACAATCGAAAAAATGAAAAAATTGAAGAACATATAAAACCCATCTAACCAAAAATCTCTTCGGAAAATAGACTGATTTTTCCGCCATGGAAACAACATCTCCAAGGCCCAGACAAATAATGAAATGGTTATGAGTCCCCAAAAATAATTATTATACCAAGGCACCTCAAATAAAATAGACTTCCAAGTCCAGTCTAAAGTGCCTACAATTGCATCCGTAAATTCTTCAAAGTATGTATTCATGATTTAATTTAATATAGTGGTCACGCTATCTTTTTCAACAGGGTATTCTTTAAACCTACTCCATTCTGTCCAAGAACCATCATAGTTCCTTACATTTTTATATCCCAATAATTGTGTTAACACAAAAGTTGTATGAGCAGAGCGTACTCCTGAATGACAATAGACAATAATCTCTTGTTCTTTTTCTACCTCTAAACTCTTGTATATTTCAACAAGTTCCTAATACGTTTTGAACTTTTTATCTCCTTCAAAATCCATACAATCTGCCCAGTCTATCCATATGCTCCCAGGTATTCGACCTCCAGATTGAGCTCCCTTCTTCTGTCTTTTTCCTGAAAACTCATCCGCAGTTCTACTATCAATAATAACAGGTCCATTTTTAGCAGAAATCCAACCTATAATTTCTTCACTTATAGACAAATATTTAAATGAACTCTTCTTGGGTAAGGTGAAGTTTGAAGGGGCTATTTCAGTAGTAAGGTTGCTAAGATCACCACCTATTTCTTTCCAAGCATCCAAACCTCCATTTACTATTTTTACGGAATCAAAACCATAATTGGCCAAAATCCACCAAAGTCGAGCTGCATCACAAGAGCCACGATCATCATACACTACAATTAAATCACTACTTCGAACCCCCAAATCACTTAAAAGAATTTCCATTTGTTCTTTGGAAGCCATCATAGCTCCATAATCGTATGAACTGTTCTCTATGTCCGTTCGCCACATAGACAATGCACCTCTAATATGCCCCGTTTCATAAGCTGCTTTTTTTCTGAAATCAATAATTTTTATGGAAGGCTCATCCAACAAACTTAATAATGTTTCTGCTTCAATAAGATGATCCGTATTATAGTACCCAGCAGATTCAATGATTGCCACTTCTGGCTTCACTACAGAAGTTTTCTCTTCATTGAAATTACATGAACAAACCAAAACCCATAGAAAGGCCAAGCCATTAGTTTTCCAGATCATACCAGTCTATATTTGTTAGATTTCTACGCCTTCCCACCTTTTGTGGAGGGTAATTAGTAACCAAATAATTAATGATAATCTCCTCATTGGCTCCCAAATCGGCCAAATTTTGAGTCCGTTGCATCCAATCAATCGTAGAAGCCCAGCGCTCTGCGTTCATTCTATTTTGGATGACTAGTTTGGCTGAATGACAACTTGTACAGTTATGAACCACTGTCATCAAACCATCAGCTTCAACCAAGCCTGTTTGAACATGGATACCGTTTTCGATAAGATCTTCATCAATTTCTTTCACTGCAGTATATGTTTCCGAAGTATTGGTTCCAAACAATTCACCGTTAGGATTCATCAACACATAGACGACCACAATCGATACGATTCCTATAAACAAAAACACCACTACAAAACCATTGTAAATAGCCTTTACACTGTTTCTGAAATCTTCGTGTTGATCCATTAATTCACTTTAATTGCGATGCGATGACAAGCATTATTTAAATATCCTTTTGGGTTCCAACTAGGCAATAACATAGGCTGACTCAACCCTTGGATGTCGGTTGCTCTGGCCCAAATCTCGTAATATCCTTTCTTCGGAAATGAAACCTCTGCGGTAAAATGTTGCCACGCCAATCTATTTACAGGGCGTTCCACAGGGCATTCAAACCAAGTGGCTCCAAAATCGATGGAGTATTCCATTTTTTTAACAACCAGTTCTCCTGCCCATGCATGACCTCGTATGTCTATTTTTTCACCCAAATTAATCATTGCACCAGATTTTGGATATGTAATTAACGATTTCACCGGCATAGATTCAATGATACACATGTCTTCGTCTTTCACCTTTTCACCAGGAGCCACTGCTTCACAAGGAACCCGAAACGCAGTTCCCATCATCTTCGTTCCATCATGCACCTTATCTCGAACGCTAATCCCTTGAATCCACTTTCCCGAAGCCGAAGCAGGCCAACCACCAGCTATTAATCGCAACGGATAACCATGCACTAATGGAATATCTTCTCCATTCATTTTAAAAGCTAGAAGTGTCTCTTCTTGATAGGCTTTTACCATAGGCACTCCTCTTGAAATTGGTTCCTTTTTTGGATCTCCACTTAAGTGAGTATCTGCTGCATGATAGCCTATATAAACTGCGTCACTCTTTACACCAACATCTGTGAGTACATCTTTGAGTCTTACGCCAGTCCATTGAGCACAAGATACTGCTCCAATAGTCCACTGATTCCCTTTTGCAGGTGGGTCAAATTCGCTTCGACCATTTCCTCCACATTCCAAAGTTAGCTGATATGTGTATTGCTGAAATTTCGATTAAAGCGCTGCCAAAGTATATGTTTTAGTCTGATTCACAGATTCTCCATCAAAAGTAATCGTCCAATTTGCGACATCAATTGCTTCAGGAATCACACCATTATTCCGAATAAACATATATGGATTGGTCGTCACTTTTTCATCCAAAAGATGAGCTTGCGCCTCCATATTCCATGGTTTATCGTTAAGAACTACCATTTCTTTGTTTTTGGAAAACAACTTAAAAGGATCTGGGTTCTGAAGCCCCAAGAGGTTATATCCTAATGGAAGTACTTCTCCAAAAACTATTTCGGTTCCAATAAGAACAGTTAAAGAACTAAGTGCCGCTTTTTTAATAAACTTTCGTCTTTGCATGGGTTGGATGGATTGGAATTCAGCGAAAGGGTTCAATTCCAAAATCGCTAATCTTTATACTTGACTCTAAATATAATGAGGATATTTATTATTTAAGGTTTAGGTGAAGTAAAAAAAATAATGAGAATTCAGATAAACAAAAAAACCCCATCAAATAAACGACAGGGTTCTAGTACTGAAGACGAGACTTGAACCCGTACGTCCTAATGGACATTGGATTTTAAGTCCAACGTGTCTACCAATTCCACCACTTCAGCAGGTAGTTTTTACGATCCAAAGATACAAAATGG
>JAESTG010000060.1 GCA_016763715.1 Flavobacteriaceae bacterium | reverse complement strand
CAAAAAACTGTTTTGATTCCGCTCACTTCCAACGCTCGTTCTTTAGTCAATTTTTCGCCTGCCCAAACGGCGATGTGTTCGTTAGTTTCACGTAAAAACAAAATTTCTTTGTGTTTGTCATCTGGTGCATTTGGAAATAGGACTAGAATACTTTCTTCCTGATCTACGCCACTTAAAAACAGAATATCTCGAGCCTGTTCAAATGGCAAAGTGCTGTCAGCACTAATAGGATAAGTGTCATTGCTATTAAAAACTGCCAAACTTTGAGGCTTCATTTGCGCCATAAAGTTTTTTCGGTTCTTTATATAAAGTGCAGAATCTATGGGATGGTACTTCATGAAATTGGTATTTAACAAATTGATTTGTTCAAAACTAATTAATGCATGTGGGAATTAAGTAGCCAAATGGCTTTATTTTATATTTTTTCGAATTCTACTCATATGCCTAGTAGAAATTCCTAAAAATGAGGTGAGATAATGTAACGGGACCTGTTGAAGAAATTTTGGTTCATTGATTAATAGTTTTTTGTAACGTTCTTCAGGTGTGAGAATCAATAAATCAATACGATAGTCGTCAATGAGGAAAATCTGATTTTCAATTAAATTGAAATAGAATCTATCGAAAGCTTTATTGTTTTTTAATAGAGAATCAAAACCTTCAAAGGAAATTACCCACAGATTAGAGTCACAAATGGCTTTTATATTTTTTCGAGAAGGAACTCTATTTTTGAAACTATGGAGTGCAGTTGTTGAGGAATTTTTTAACGCTAGATAGGTCGTTTTCTCTTCTCCCAAAACTTCAATGGAATGTTGTGAAATTCCGCTTTCAACAAAACAAAAATAGTGGCAAATCTTTCCTTCTTCGGCAAATAATTCATTCTTAGGTAACTTCAGAAAAGAAAAGGAGTCTAAAATGGCATCTACTTGATTATCTAAAAGTAGATCATTGATTATTCTTTTTAAATAGGTTTCAAAAATGTCCTGAGGTTCATTCATTCCATTCACTTTTAATATTTATGGATTTTGGATGATAAAGCTAGCAAAAATAATCACTGTTAAACTTCCCAAAAATATTTTGCTGTATTTTAGTCTTTCTTTACTTTCCGAATTCAAAAAAACGACCAAATGAAAATAGTATCCCTTCTAGCCCTTTTTCTTGTTTCTACTTTGACATTTTCGCAGCAACCAGCTACTTCTGTCATAGAAGTTGAAAATGGATTACAACAAAAAGCATTACAAGTTAAAAGTTCACTTGTAAAAAACCTTCCTTTTAAAAATATTGGTCCCACGGTAATGAGTGGGCGTGTGGTAGACTTTGCTGTAAACCCTCAAAATCCTACAGAATTCTACGTTGGCTATGCTAGTGGAGGCGTGTGGCATACTAAAATAATGGAACAACATTTACTCCAATTTTGGACAGTAGCCCTACGCAAAATGTAGGGAGTTTAGCCGTAGACTGGAAAACTAAAACTATTTGGGTAGGTACGGGTGAAGTTAATTCAACGCGTTCTTCTTATGCTGGTATTGGAAAATTACAATCTATCGATAATGGTAAAACTTGGAACAATATGGGGTTAAAAGATTCTCATCATATTAGTAAGATTTTAATCAATCCATCTAATCCAAATGAAGTAGTAGTAAGTGTAGTAGGACATTTGTATTCTAAGAATGAAGAACGAGGAGTCTTCAAAACTATAGACGGAGGGAAGACTTGGAATCGAACCTTATTTGTAAACGACGAAAGTGGGATTATTGAAATGGATCGCCATCCGAATAATTTCAATATTATATATGCTTCCTCGTGGGATAAAGATCGAAAGGCATGGAATTTTAGAGGAAACGGAAATGGGAGTGCAATTTATAAAAGTATTGATGCTGGAAATACTTGGGCAAAAATTTCGGCAGAAGGCAGTGGGTTTCCAACTGGAAATGGAGTAGGGCGTATCGGGCTAGCTGTGGTTAATGAGAATGTTGTATATGCTATTCACGATAGTCAATTCCGAAGAAAAGATGAGGAAAAAGGAGAAGATAATAATGCCATGTTAACTAAAAATGATTTTAAATCTATGTCTAAGGAGACCTTCCTTGGTTTGGAAAATAAAAAATTAAATGAATACTTACGAAACAATGGTTTTCAGGAAAAATACCGAGCGAAAAATGTAAAGCAAATGATTCGTAGCGGGAGTGCAGAACCAGTCGATCTTGCAAAGTTTTTAGAAAACGCAAATACACTTTTATTTGACACTCCTGTAATTGGAGCTGAGGTTTACAAAAGCACCAATGGAGGTAAAACTTGGAAAAAGACGCACGGTGGATACCTGAATGGGGTGTATTATTCGTATGGATATTACTTCGGAAAGATCCACGTAGATCCAACCAATGCTGATGGAATTTACATTTATGGTGTGCCAATTTTGAAGTCAAAAGATGGCGGAAAATCCTTTTCGTCTATCAGTGCACCCAATGTGCACTCAGATCATCACGCGCTTTGGATTAATCCAAAAATGCCTGGTCATTTAATTAATGGAAATGATGGAGGCGTGAATATTAGTTATGACGATGGTGAAAATTGGATTAAGTGCAATACTCCAGCGGTTGGTCAGTTTTATGCTATTAATGTAGACAATGAAACCCCGTATAATATATATGGTGGCCTGCAGGATAATGGAGTTTGGGTAGGGCCACATACGGCAACCGAAAATGTTCGTTGGCATCAAAATGGGCAATATCCTTACGAAAGTATTATGGGAGGTGATGGAATGCAAATTGAAATTGATAACCGTAATTCTAATACTATCTATACTGGATTTCAATTTGGAAATTACTTTAGGTTGAATAGAGAAACAGGGCAACAAACGTACATCCAACCGAAGCATGAATTGGGAGAAAACCCATATCGATTTAATTGGCAAACCCCTATTTTATTGAGTTCTCACAATCAGGATATACTTTATTATGGAGGAAATAAGCTGATGCGAAGTATGAATCAGGGAGATAAATGGGATGCTATTTCATTTGATCTTACTCAAGGAGGAAAGCTAGGGAATGTTGCTTATGGAACTCTAAGCAGTATTAGTGAATCTTCTTTTGAGTTTGGACTCATTTACACAGGAAGTGATGACGGATTGGTATATGTAACCCGAAATGGCGGTGGGGATTGGAAAAAGATATCTCATACTTTTCCAAAGGATTTATGGGTGAGTCGAGTGGTGGCTTCAAGTCATAAAAAGTCTCGTGTTTATGTTACACTTAATGGGTATCGGTGGGACGATTTTACTCCTTACGTGTATTTGAGTGAGGACTTTGGTGCTACTTGGAAAAATATTAGTAGCAATCTTCCAACGGGTGCGGTGAACGTAATCAAAGAGGATCCAGTTAATATGAACCTTCTTTATTTAGGAACCGATAATGGCGCCTATGTTTCAATGGATCGAGGACAAAGCTGGCAGCTATTCGGTGGAGGGTTGCCGAATGTGGCCTTTCATGATTTGGTAATTCAACCAGACTCAAAACATTTGATTTTAGGGACACACGGTCGTTCAATTTATTGGGGTGATATTGAATTGTTGCAGCAAGTTTCTTCAGAAAACAACAACAATATTATTGTTGCCAATTTAAAGCCAATAAGAGCTTCAAGACGTTGGGGTAGCAATGGGTTTAACTCATTTGGTGATCCTTTCGAACCAAGTGTTAAAATACAGTTTTATACTCCTTCTGAAGGTAAAGCAACGATAACCATTCAAAACGAAGATGAAACCGAATTGCAAAAATTCCAGCACGATGCTTCCAAAGGTTACAATATTGCTGAATTTGACTTGTCTCTTTCAACTAAAGGTAAAAAAGAAATAGAGAAAACTGACGTGGACATCAGTAAGGCAGATAATGGAATCTATTATTTACCAAAAGGGAAGTATATTGTGATTGTTTCCATTGGAGGGAAATCTGCTAAAACACCTTTTGAAGTAAAGTAACTCAAGAAATTAGTAGTCTATTCGCAATTTACTACGGTTTAATAAAAGTGAGTCATTCGTGAAAGCGAGTGGCTTTTTTTGGAACAAGTCTAAATAAGACAAAAGAGAACATTTTTTTGGCAATCCTTATTTTGATTGCCGTATTTTTGTGGTGAACATTTTGAAAAGAAAACCATAATGGGAATGATCTCTTCTTCTATTGCCCGTAAAGTTGCCATGGCACTTTCAGGCTTATTTCTAGTATTTTTCTTGGGACAGCATTTCGTGATTAATTTTACATCGGTTATAGACCCAGACACCTTTAATAATATTTCACACTTTTTTGGGACTAATTTTGCAATCCAAGCTATTCTGCAGCCCGTGTTGGTATTTGGAATTCTATTTCATTTTATCATAGGAATTTACCTTGAACTTAAAAATAGTAAAGCGCGAAATGTAAAATACACTAGCTTTAAAGGGAGTGCTAGTGCCAGTTGGGTTTCTCGAAATATGATTATCACGGGATTGGTGATACTTGCCTTTTTAGGAGTCCATTTCTATGACTTTTTCATTCCTGAATTGAATGTTAAATATATCCAAGGCGATATGTCTGGCTTATTGGAAAATGGCACTGGGTTTAAATACTTCGAAGAACTACAGCACAAGTTTGAAAGTCATGTTCGAGTTATTCTTTATGTGATTTCTTTCATATTATTATCAATGCACTTATGGCATGGATTTGCTTCCTCATTTCAAAGTGTGGGATTCAATAATAAATACTCTAAAGGGTTGACTAAATTTGCGAAGATTTTCTCTATCGTCATTCCAGCTGGCTATATTTTTATTGCCTTATATCATCATATAAATCATCTTATACACTAAAAACATTGCTATGTCGATATTAGATTCTAAAACACCTGAAGGACCCTTAGCAGATAAGTGGACAAATCATAAAAACAAAATTGACCTTGTTAATCCCGCTAGTAAAAGAAATATTGACGTGATTGTAGTAGGAACTGGTCTTGCTGGGGGTAGTGCTGCAGCAACATTGGCTGAGCTTGGTTATAATGTAAAAACATTTTGTTATCAGGATTCTCCTAGACGTGCTCACTCGATAGCAGCTCAAGGAGGAATTAATGCCGCCAAGAATTACCAAGGTGATGGAGATAGTAGTTATCGATTATTTTATGACACTGTAAAGGGTGGCGATTACCGTTCTCGTGAAGCGAATGTATATAGGTTGGCAGAGGTGTCTGCCAATATTATTGATCAGTGTGTGGCTCAAGGTGTTCCTTTCGCGCGCGAATACGGTGGGTTATTAGATAATCGTTCATTCGGTGGGGTACTTGTTTCTAGAACCTTTTACGCAAAGGGACAAACCGGTCAGCAACTCTTACTTGGGGCCTATTCTGCAATGAACAGACAGATTAACCGAGGAAAAATTCAGCCTTTTAATAGACATGAAATGCTGGACATTGTGAAGATTGATGGAAAGGCTAGAGGAATTATTGCTCGTGATTTGGTTACTGGAAAATTAGAAAGGCATTCGGCTCATGCTGTTGTTTTGGCAACAGGTGGTTATGGTAACGTATTCTTCTTGAGTACCAAT
>JAESTG010000344.1 GCA_016763715.1 Flavobacteriaceae bacterium | reverse complement strand
TTCTCAGGAAGTTTTCCCTCTGCTTCGTCATGAAAGCCCATTTTATGGCTAATATGTGTAAAATAGGTCGTCTTTGGCTCTACTTTCTCTATAATCTCCATAGCTTCATCTACATTCAAATGAGAGAAGTGTGACTCCTCTTTTAGCACGTTGAGCACCAAAACTTCAGTTCCTTTTATTTTTTCAATTTCAGTATCAGAAATCGTTTTGACATCGGTCAAATAGGTAAACCCATCAATACGAAATCCAAGAACAGGTAAATTAGCATGCATCGCTTCAATGGGGACTACCTCTTTTCCGAAGAGAAAAAAAGAAGCCTCCTTCGTAATCTCTTCCTCAATAATCGTAGGAGACCCAGGGTATCTATTTTCAGTTTTAAAAATATAATCGTATCTCCTATGTAGCGACTCAAACACTCTAGAATGCGCATAAAAAGGTATCGGACCATTTATAAAACAATACGGCCTAATGTCATCAATACCAGCCACATGATCACTATGTTCATGAGTTAAAAGTACAGCGCCCAATTTAGTTACATTTTCACGAAGCATTTGTTGTCTAAAATCGGGGCCACAATCAGTTACAACTACGTTACTTTCCCACTCCAAAAGCACTGAAACACGCAATCGATTATCCTTTGGATTCGTACTTAAACAAACTGGATGATTGGTTCCAATTATGGGAATTCCTTGAGAGGTGCCGGTACCTAAAAATGTGATTGTGAGGTCAGATTTCATTTGGACAAAAATAACAGTATTTTTTTTGTTTACCTATGGTATTTACTACCTTTGTTGTTACGTAGAATCTATAGAATACGACAATGCCACAAACTATTTCAGGAGACAAGGAATTTGAAGCCATTCCCTCAATAAAGAACAAAGCTTTACGTATTAATTTGAACGAAAATGTCTATGGTACTTTCGCTGAAATTGGGGCTGGACAAGAAACAGTTCGCAACTTCTTTAGAGCAGGAGGCGCTTCTGGCACTATTGCAAAGACAATCTCAGCTTACGATAAGGACTTTAGTGATGCAATATATGGTGTAGAAGAGGATGGGCGTTATGTAACCGAGTCCCGTCTTCAAAAAATGCTTTCTCATGAGATTAATCTTATTGAAGAACGAATTAATCGTAAAAATCATCCTAACAAGATGTTTTTTGCATATGCCAATACGGTGGCGACGATTGATTTTGCTAAAAAATATTTGGGTCATGGTTGGATTGGAATACGATTTCGAACAGCTCCCAATGAAGATTATAGTGAAATAATTCTTCACATTCGGTTTAAGGAAAAAGAAGCGGTACTACAACAACAAACATTAGGAATGTTAGGGGTTAACCTTATTTATGGTGCCTTTTACAAACACGACAAACCCAAGAAGTTACTACGTTATTTATACGACCATATCGACAAAGATAAGCTCGAAATTGACACTGTCAACTTTTCGGGACCCATGTTTAATGGTGTGGATAATAGACTTATGAGTTTACAGCTCATTAAAAACGGAATGACAGAGGCTATAATTTTTGGCCCTGATGGAAAAAATATTCTACCAGCCAGAATCCTTTACAAAAAGAATGTTTTGGCACTCCGTGGAAGTTTTCGACCAGTAACTAAGGTAAATATTGACATGTTTCAGAAATCGTACGATATGTTTTTGAAAGAAAATCGTGTCGATGAATCTCGAACGCTTACTATATTTGAGATTACCTTGTCCAACTTACGAGCTGAAGGAGAGATTGACGAGCAGGATTTTATGGATCGAGCCCGACTTCTATGCTCATTGGGTCATACTGTAATGATCTCTAACTTTCAGGAATATTATAAGTTGGTTGAATATTTCTCTAACTATACTCGGGCTCGAATGGGACTGACCATGGGAGTGAATAATCTAGTGGACATTTTTGACGAAAAATACTATCGCCATTTAAGTGGAGGTATTTTAGAAGCATTTGGAAAATTGTTCTTTAAGGATTTGAAGGTATACCTCTATCCTATGCGGCACCCAGAAACTGGAGAATATACCACAAGTGAAAACTTAAAGGTACATCCTCGTATGAAAGAGTTATATAAATTCTTCAAATACAACGGTAAGGTTGTCGATATTGAAAATTTCAACCCAGATATCCTAAACGTATTCTCAAGAGAGGTACTGCGTATGATTGAAGCAGGTGAAACTGGTTGGGAAGACATGCTTCCAGCAGGTGTAGCAGAAATTATAAATGAAAAAAAATTATTTAGTCACCACAAGGTGGAAGCAACTAATTAGCCAAGTATTTGAGCAGCATGCTCTTTACTCTTTACTTTATCAATAACTGTTTCAACGATTCCCTTTTCATTGATTACGAAAGTAATTCTATGAATACCGCTATACTTACGCCCCATGAATTTTTTAGGACCCCAAACTCCAAAAGCGTTAATCACTTCTTTATCAACATCCGCTAATAAAGGGTAAGGGAAATCATGTTTTTTTTGAAAGTTTTTTTGCTTGCGTTCAGTATCTGCACTCACACCTAAAATTTCATAGCCAGCCTCTTGAAGTATCTCATAATTATCCCTCAAATTACAAGCTTCTACAGTACAAGTTGGAGTGCTAGCTGCTGGATAAAAGAAAACTATTAGCTTTTTACCAACATAATCTGAAAATGAAATTGTGTTTCCTTCATGATCTATTGAAGTGAAATTTGGAACCTTGTCCCCTACTTTTAAAGTTTGCATAGCTTATTTTTACGCAAAAGTAATGAATATGACCAAACAAGAAAAGGTAGATTTTGTAATTCGTACCTTAAAAAAAATATATCCACAAACACCCATCCCATTGGATCATAAAGATCCTTACACCCTGCTAATAGCCGTATTACTATCGGCACAAAGTACAGATGTAAGGGTTAACAAGATTACACCGTTACTTTTTGAAATAGCAGACAACCCCTTTGATATGATTAAGCTTACGATTGAGGAAATTCGTGAGATTATTAAACCCGTTGGTTTATCACCAATGAAGTCAAAAGGAATTCACGGGTTATCTCATATTCTTATTGACAAATACGGCGGAAAAGTTCCAGAAAGTATGGAAGCCTTGGAAGAATTACCAGCAGTAGGGCATAAAACAGCAAGTGTTGTCGTCTCTCAGGCTTTTGGAATAGCAGCTTTCCCAGTAGATACCCATATTCACAGACTCATGTATCGATGGGGGTTTACTAATGGTAAAAACGTAGTGCAAACGGAAAAAGATGCAAAACGGTTATTTCCTGAAGACATCTGGAATGAACTCCATCTTCAAATAATTTGGTACGGCCGACAATATTCTCCTGCGAGGGCTTGGGATTTGGAAAAGGACATTATAACTAAAACGATTGGAAGAAAGACCGTTTTGGATGAGTATTACAAAAAGAAGAAAAAGTAAATTCAATAGAAAAAAGACAAAAAAAACCCCGAAATAATCAGTTTCGGGGTTTTCCAAAGTTTAGTTTAGAAGTGCTTCAAACTTCATTTTATTATAATCTATAACACTTAAAGCCTTCGAATAATTCAGAAGAAACCTCACAGTTTCATCTTTTGGGATCAGGTTTTGATTCACGCGATCCCGACGTGAAGTTTCAGAGTACATTTTTGCCATAGAACATTATTTTGAGGTTTTTGTTACCCTAATAACGACAGCTCTATTGCTTTATTGTATTAATTTGTCAAGATAATATTGTGTTTATCAATTACTTTGCGCAAATTAATTAGCGCATAACGCATTCGCCCCAGTGCAGTGTTAATGCTAACACCAGTTTGCTCACTAATTTCTTTAAAGCTCATTTCCTTGTACATACGCATCACTAAGACTTCTTTTTGGTCATCTGGAAGTTCTTGAATGAGTCTTCTTACATCTTTTTCAACTTGTTCCTTGACAAGTAGTTTTTCTGCATTTAAGCTCCCATCAGATAGGACAGAAAAAATATTAAAGTCGTCATTATTCTCAAACTTAGGCATGCGATTATTCCTTCTAAAATGGTCAATTACCAAATTATGTGCAATACGCATAACCCAAGGTAAAAACTTACCCTCTTCGTTATACGCTCCCTTTCTAAGCGTCTTAATGACTTTAATAAAAGTGTCTTGGAAAATATCCTCAGCAACATCTCTATCAAATACCTTTGAATAGATGAAACTATAGATTCTTTGTTTGTGTCGGGTGATTAAATCACACAAAGCAGGTTCGTTACCCTTCATATAAGCGCTAACTAATAGCGCATCACTGGTCGTGCTATTTTTCATATCCATACTTTTTTTTTAAAATAAACAACTACTTTTGGTTGTTTAGTCTTAAAGTTTATCTAAAAAAGTAATAATATGCTATAGGCAACGTTTTTGTGTTCTTAGGGGTAAATATAACAACAAACAATTCAGAAAAACAAAAAAAAGTTGATTTTTTCCTGAAAAAAATATCATTCCCATATTTTAAAAATCTTCAAAACTATATGGTATCTTTGCCAAATTCCGATAAAAACCTTATTAAAATTTGCAAGAAAAGACGGTCAATATAAAGGAGAATATTCTTATCCAAGGTGCTAAGCTTCACAACTTAAAGAACATTACTGTTGCAATTCCTAGAAATAAATTGGTGGTTATAACAGGGCTTTCGGGAAGTGGGAAATCTAGCCTCGCTTTTGACACCTTATATGCAGAAGGACAACGACGTTATGTAGAGAGCCTTTCCTCCTATGCACGTCAATTTTTAGGCAGATTAAATAAACCAAAGGTAGATTCAATTAAAGGAATTGCTCCTGCCATAGCCATCGAGCAAAAGGTAAATGCAACAAATCCTAGATCGACTGTAGGTACTTCGACCGAAATATATGATTACCTCAAATTATTATACACACGAATTGGCATCACCTACTCTCCTATTTCTGGCGATGTAGTTAAAAAAGATAACGTAACTGATGTCATTCAATACATCAAATCTTCACCTGAAGGTGAGAAACTATTGCTGTTGGCTCCCATACGCTTGGAAGAAGGGCGTACGATGGAACATAAAATCAAAACACTCGCCCAACAAGGATATGCACGTGTAAAAGTGGATGATACTGTACTTCGAATAGATGAAATTAAAGGAACTATTCCAAAAAATTTGAAATTGGTTGTAGATCGGGTCATCACTAAAAGTGATGAAGACTTTTACAATAGGCTAGCCGATGCCGTTGAAATAGCCTTTTTTGAAGGCAAAGGCTCTTTGTACATTGAAAATGTATCAACAAAGAATCGTAAAGAATTTA
>JAESTG010000343.1 GCA_016763715.1 Flavobacteriaceae bacterium | reverse complement strand
CAAAGTAGTTTCCGATCCATCTGAACAAGGATGTTGTTCTCTAATGGAATGTACATTTCCATGGATAAGTTCATTGAAATATATGAATAATCTTTCCCGTAGTTTATTGGGAACTCAAAGTAGTAATAAAGCCATGCCAAAAGATTACACTCTTCAAGTAATTGAATATAAAATCAATGGAGAACGCTTAATTACAGGAACCACTACAATGAGAATACCGTTACAGCAAATTTTCTTACGAAGAATGCATGCCGTGACCGAAGCTTTAAACAACCGGTTTGACAAGGGAGTGGTATTCGATTATAATGAAAGTCAGAAACGTTTTGTCATTACTCGTGCCAAAGAAGATTCATATGTGATTCGTTTTAGAGAAGTTACTATGTCAAACAATAATGCTATTTATACCTATAGCAATAATGGTATGTTCAGAAACAATAAAACTTTTAGAGCAGACGCCATGCGTTGTAGAGATTTGAAGGGATACAATCCATCATTCTACGAAAAGTTGCATGATCAAATTGCACCTATAAATAAGGATGATGATTATGGAACTTATGATGAAAAGTGGAGAAAATGGTCTCAGCTTACCGAACGTCTTATTACCAATGACATTTTGATTGAAAATGGTTTCACTAGAATGATCACCACCACCACTGAATTACAGACTGCCTTAGAGCTTTCATTGACAGAATTTACAGACAAAATCCACCCTGCAACAGGTTTTGATCCTGGTACCCCAGAAGAAACAACCCCCGATATAAGTGAACTTCCATCAGAACCCGTAATCGATCTAACTCTAGATACAGGGCTAGATCCAACAATAATAGCCACAGATTTGATGGCAAACTTTCCGTCAACAACTCTTCCAGTCATAGTAGAAACATTGGCAGCAGGTCACATTCCTATAGGTTCCGAAGATATAAGTGGTCAATTCGCAACTAATTTCGGATCAAGAAAATTGATGAAATTATCCATTGAAAATATGAAAGCAGACTTTCAAAGTGTTGTGTCCAATCAAGGTACCGATTTAAGTTTCTATATCGACGGGGACTGGGTAAATGGGACTTGGGTAAATAGTTTTATGTTAGATCATCACCGACGTAACAGTAAAAACACCCATGATGATATAGTGCTTTTTATAAACCTTCGAAAATCACTTCATAACGAAACAGGGTTTACCAAACTATCCATTTATTTAGAAAATCAAGAGTACATTCCTGAATTTGACCCCATACTAACCCAGTATCAATCTCTCGTAGATGTATACTTCTGTGCGCGTCCAACCGGAATAAATGCCATGAGAATATGATTGAACTAGCAGCACATAGCCAGATTCCACAAAATCTAGCAGGGTATCTATCGAAAAACTTATGTATATCGACGGGTACTGTAAAAAATAGTACGGTAAACTTTTGGAAGACTAATACTGAAGAGGTTTCTGTTTTTATTTCTACGGAAATAAACGGAAATAAAAAAGGGTGTCAGTCGATAAAAATGTACACAACGAATGACACCCAATGGGTTCTAACACTAAAACTTTCGCAAATAATAATAAGACAAACTCGAAATAAACTCTCGCGGACGACTAACTTTCTCAACTATATCCCAATGAACTAACAACCCAGTAATTCATCTCTGAATAACTAGAGTAAATATAAAAAAAATAAACGAAATCACAATGGAATTTTCCAAAAATATCATAAAAAAATTGACCATAGAAGTAGATACAAAATCTATGACTTCTGGGTTGCAAATAAAAAATGATATTAATGGGTTTCTTCAGAAGCATATTTACCCAAAATTAGAGCACTATTTCAATCAAAATATACCAAAAAATGAACTTTGGAAATATGAAAATATTCAACTCGAAATTGATGTAGATTCAGAAGATGCAATTAAAGATATAACTCCAAAACTAATTTCAAAATTAGAGCACGTATTTAAAAAGGAAATTCCAAAAAATCAGAATGGAACAATTGAAGAAATAACATCAAAATCAGCTCCTCAACATAGAATCAACGGATTCTTAGAATTTCTTGAGTATGGTCAATATCCATGGTGGTTTGACACTAAAAATAAAATCGCCATTTCAGACTTTAAAGTCATTGATAGTTTGGTCAAAAAAGAAATAATTATATCAAAAATAATCAAAACTAATTGTTTAGATAGGTTAATACATCAATTTGATTATCAGTTTATTATTGAAATTTATTGCTGGTTATTTATTCCTGAAGTGCCTACAACTAGAAGTAGGTCATTACCTTCCCAAAATTTTCTTCAAGGTAAATTAAAAAGGGTCTTTTGGACAGCGGTATTCTCAATGGACAAAACTGAAGTAATCTCCTTTTTCAAACTATGGATTGATCAATTAGACGTGAACACGAACACAAACAAAAAGGTGTTTCGAGAATTGAAAAAAGAAAACATCAAAAAGTTAAAAAACCTTCTTCAATTCTGTAATAAAACTCTTCAAGTTGGTGTCATATTACTACCCATAAAGAACACTAAAAATAGCTTTGAAATAGCCCTCAATCCGAATTTTAAGAAAGCCAATTCAGAAAACCTAATACACATTTCAAAAGCACTGAAGTCAACATCAATAAAAGGAGAACATGAACTACTAAAATTGATTGTTTTACATGCCAAAATCACATCAAAACTGACATCAAATTTAACTCAAAAACTCATTACAAAAGAGCTTCAAGAATTCAGGGGAAATGAAGTAGGAGATAGCACAAAGGAGATGTTTGAAATACAGTCTATGAATAAAGAGGACGATTCAGGAATTAACACAGAAGGCACCCTAATCGAGAAAGCTGGGTTGGTCTTACTCCACCCATTCTTAAAACACTTTTTTATGAATATGGAATTACTTTCAGAAAACAAAATACATTCAGAAAAGCGAGATTTGGCAGTTCATTTATTGCATTATATAGCCACAAAAGGTGAACAGCCATCAGAACATGAACTAATTTTTGAAAAATACATTTGTAACATCCCGGTGAACCACCCCATAGATAGGTTTATTAGGCTTACATCAGAACAAAAGAATTCCTGTGATGAATTGTTACAAGCGGTTCTTAAACATTGGTCAGAATTACGCACCAATTCGATAGATGCGCTACGAAGTGAATTTTTATTACGCCCTGGAAAGCTAACAACCACAAGAGACAAGCATCGGTTATTTATTCAAAGGAATACGCAAGATATACTATTGGACACCCTTCCGTGGAACCTTCATATGGTGAAATTACCATGGAAAAAGCAGTTGTTATATGTTGAATGGTAAATAGAAT
>JAESTG010000342.1 GCA_016763715.1 Flavobacteriaceae bacterium | reverse complement strand
AGTTTTTACTCATCAATTAATTCAGGAGTATTTTGCCAGTGAGGTGTTGGGCGAAAAGTTTGATGAAGGAAGCTCTTCATTGTCTTTTTTCAAAATCGATGAATGGTGGTTGCCAAATGGGTGGGAGGAAACTGCAATAATATTGGCTGGCGTCAGAGGAGCTAGTCAGTTAGAAGAAATTGTAAAATGGATTGGAGAAGCTCAACCTGAAGTTGCTATTCGTTGTATTAACGAATCTGGAATCCCAGGCTTGACGATTAATAGTATTAGTATCACATTAAAAAACCATCTTCGAAAAATATGGGAGGAACGTCTTATAGATAAAACTGAATCAATTAATGCTAGAATGGCAATAGGTAGAGCATTAGGGGCCATTGGAGATTTAAGAAAAGGTATTGGAATCAAAAATGGATTACCACAAATATCTTGGTGCAAAATTTCTACTTCAGGAAAAAAGATATCAAAGTATCCAATTACGAACTCACAGTTTGATAGTTTTGTAGTTGATAGAGATTACGATGAATTAAAATGGTGGAGTACAGAGGGCAAAGAATGGAAAAAGCACAATAAAAGTAAGTATCACTCTACGGTTAGTAATTATCCTGTAACTAACGTTACATGGTTTGAGGCAGAAGCCTTTTGTAGCTGGTTAAGTTCAAAAATGTCAAAACAAATCAGGCTCCCTACTTATAATGAATGGCTAAATGCGGCATATGGGGAGAAGAAAAGAGAATACCCTTGGGGAAACAAATTTAATCCAGATTATTTAAATATCGCTATTGAAGAAAATGAATCAAATCGAATATGCTCCGTTGGAATTTTTCCTAAATCAAGGTCTTACAATGGTGTAGAAGATATGCTTGGGAATGTTTGGGAGTGGTGCTATGACAAATCTCCAGTTAATTATTATCCGGAAAAACTGAATCTTGAAAAAGCAACAACTCATATTTTAGTAGGTGGAGCCTTCGATAAAGAAGTTGATTACGTTAAAAGAGGCTATCAATATTGGAGTTATCCTGACTTTCATAGAGGAAATATTGGTTTTAGAATTTTATGTGTCTCTAATTAGTTTTAAGGTACTTCGAAATCACAAATGATATTCTCCCAAGAAGCAGCTCCCAAGAGCTGTTCAATGGTTAAGTCAGACTCTGAGAAATCAGCGTGATCAAGTATTGCTTCTTTAAAATTGGCATTTTTAACTTTAGTCTTCCTAAAATCAGCATGATTTAGTTTTGCTCCAGTAAAATTTGAGTCAGTCAAAATTGATGTGTTTAAATTCGCATTTTCTAACTTAGATTTAATGAAGATAGCGCCCTCCATCATTGCTTTTCTTAGCATTATTCCTTTTAAATTTGCTTCGGTAAAATTGGCTCCTGAAAGACTAGTTTCATTTAAAATTGCCATTTCTAAATCCGCTTCAATAAAGATTGCCATCTCGAAATTCCCTTTACTCAAATTTGCCTTTTTTAGATTCGCTTTATATAAAATTGCTTGCGGCAGTGTAAAATTGCTGAGATCTGCATTTTCTAGAGCAGCGTTACTCAAATTGCTTCTTAGAAGCAATTTATCTTTTATCAATCCTTTAGCCTTAAGTTCAACAATGGACCTCAATGCGATTCCATTATCTCTACTGCTCATTTCTCTAATAAGTTGGGATTTCATTTGCTTACCTGCTTGTTTTTGATATAGGTAATCAATGAGTAAAATCGTAACGGAAATACTAAAAAGTTCTGCGCTTATATTGGCATAAAAGTCTTCAGTAAAAGAGAGCCAATTAAATCCACAAGGATGACTGTAAATATATCCTGTTATTCCAATTACTAGTGATAATAACAACAATACAATTCCAATCATTTTTATAATCTTTGTCATGTAATTTTGATATTTTCTAAATTAAGTAATTTTAAAAGAGCTATTCATAGTACTATGAAATTTGTTTGTTTTTAATCATGTGAATATTGACCTTTCAATATCTAATTCGTTATTCAGTGTAAACTCAACATACTAAATATAAATAAAAAAGAGTAGAAATGATGAAGTTTTAAACTCAATTTTATTCGTTCTCTTTTGGCAATGAAAATAAACCGTTTCTTATTTGTTCTTGCAAATGTTCACGATAGGTCATTTTTCCAATACGCTCTTGACGGAAAATTTCTTTGCGAATACGGTACAATTCTCCGATGTTTCCTACAATGCAATATGGGTCGATGGTGTGTTCTTCGCAGAGATATTTGACCATAATCGAGTTATGACGAAGTTCTCGTAAATCGAACCATGCGCTTTTTCCGATATAGAATCTATCGAAGTTAGAAATGAGTGGTCGATTAACCTTGATGGTATGCTCAATGTTTTTCATAAAGAAAAGGGGTTAGAAAGTAGGAAGATTTCTAACACACAATTTTTAAAAACGTATGAAATTTGGCTTGCCAAAATGGATTTGACAGGGATGGTAATACTAAAGTTGAGTTTTCCACATTTAGAGTTTTCCACAATTTTGAACCCTATGATATAACTGTTCTCCGTCATTTTTATTTATTAACCCCTTTTAATGAAAATACTTCTTGTTCTTCCATCTTTTAAACGCTTTGCGCTCCACGAAAAAGGAATGATGCCTAAAACCATTCGAGAGATTATGGCTATTGATACTGCACTATCAAAAGAGCATTCAAATCCATCATTGAGTGTTATTACAACTACAAAAATTCGTGAATTTTTATACCATAGAAAACAAAAGCGAATGTGGACGAATAAAACCTTTAGGAATTACCGACAGTACCTCAAAACATTTTTTGATTTCTGCGTTCGAGAAGATTATATAAAAGTGAATCCAGTTGAAAAAATTGAGAAACCTAGACTTCCTAAACGTATTCCTCGATGCTTAGACAAGAAGCAAATAGATAGCTTACTAATGCATTTAGATAGTTATAAGTGGTTCAATGATTTAGAAACAAAAAGAAACAAGGCAATCATTCGGACGTTTCTTTTTACAGGAGTTCGATTAAATGAATTATTAAAATTAAAAACCACTTCGGTAAATTTCGAGGAATCAGAAATTATTATCTATCAAGGAAAGGGGAGTAAAGATAGAGTCATTCCTATTCATCCAGATTTGTTACCGTATCTCAAAGCATATCGTCAATCAAAAAAGAAACCAACAGAATATTTCTTTTCCAGTATTCGTTCCGATAAACCTTTGACAGAAAACAACCTTTATACAATCATCAAAAAAATAAGGAGTAAAGCGAAGTTTCATTTTACACCGCACCAACTACGCCATACGTTTGGCAAACTTGCTATTGAAGGAAATCTCAATCCTTTCAAACTTCAGAGGATAATGGGGCATTCTAGTATAGAAACAACTCAAATTTATGTCTATGTGAGTGATGGTAACCTCAAAGAGAGCTTTCAGAAAACTGTTTTACTGTAAGGGGTGTTTACTTACTTGGTCTTGCAAATGTGCTACTGTGGCAGACAAATAAATGGTTGTTGTTTTAATATCACTATGCCCGAGTAAACGAGGTACACTAAAGAGGTTACAGCCTGCTTCGAGCATTAACACCGCAAACGTATGGCGAAGCAAATGAGCGTGAATATGCACACCCGATTTTAATGCGATTTTTTTGAATAATCGAGGAATTACTTCACCACTCATTTGCCCTGTGCAAATTAGGGAGACAAAAAAATATACGCTCCTATTATTAATTCTCGAACGGACAGCTAGATATTGTTCCAAATACCTTTTTAATTGAGCATTAATTGGAATCATACGGTCTTTCTTTCCTTTTCCTGCCTGAACAAAGAGTATGTTTTCTTTAACATTAACATCATTAATTTTCAGATTGAGTAGCTCTTGAAGCCTGACACCTGTAAATAGAAAAACGGCTAAAATGGCTACGGCTCTTGGCTTTTCGTAGGAATGATGATAAGGGTAACATTTCGCCCAATCTAAAACGAGGGTAGATTGTTCTTTAGTTAAATGCTTCGGGATTTTAGATTCTAGTTTTGGCACAGGAATATCATCGGCAGGATTCTCTTTTAAATATCCTCGAAACACACACCACTTAAAAAACAAGCGTAAATTTCCTAATCGGGTACGAATGGTTTTTGCAGACCAATTCTTTTCACATTTTCCGTAAATGAGCCAGTTTTCAATCACGCTTTGAGAAACGTCCTCGATATGATATACTCCTGTGTGTTTTACAAAATAATTAATCACTTCTTTAAACCATTTGATGGTTCTCGGTGTGTTATTTTTAAAAACAACTTGGTACTGACAGAACTCTTGATGCCGT
>JAESTG010000341.1 GCA_016763715.1 Flavobacteriaceae bacterium | reverse complement strand
TTAATCATAAAATTTTTAATAATAAAAAAGGCTAAATAGTTATTTTGCAGCTGTTTAGAATTTTTTGTTGGTGCCTTGTTTGAATTATTAGGTAGTAGAAGTGTGATTCTCTTGTTATAGAATAAAGTTTAATTGGGTAAAAGGACGCAACCTTTTGCTTTTGAGAAGACTATAGGGAAGTACCTGAAGCTAGTTGCATTTCCATTGCTAATGAAAATCAAACATCCATGAGACATTTCTTTCTTTTTATTCTGGCAACTTTCGTATTGACGGGTTGCAATAGTGACGATAATAACACTCAAATTTCTGAAGAGCTTACCCTCGCAACGATTTTTATAGATCCCATAAGCAATATAAAAGGAGATATAGCAAATACCGGGGGCGACATTGTAGATGATGGTGGGTCTCTCATTATCTTAAAAGGAATTTGTTGGAGTACATCACCAAACCCCACATTAGATGATAATACCGACAATAGTGGACCTGGAATGTCTGAATTTATTGGCCAAATCACCAATATTGATTTTAATTCAACCTATTATGTGCGGGTCTATGCGACCAATACCACTGGTGTAGCATATAGTGAAGAACTGTCTTTTATAAGTACTAATGAGTGTACCCTAAATGTATTTGAAGGTGACGTGTCACTTCACACTCAGGCTGAAGTAAATGCTTTTGGAGCTAATGAATACTATCGAATTACAGGGTATTTAGATATTAACGAGCCTATTTCGGGCGGAAGCGATTTTATTACGGACCTGACTCCATTGAATAATCTGCGTTCGGTTGCTCGATTCGATGTGAATTTAACCCACGAATTAGAAGATTTTAGTGGGCTGGAAAACCTTACTGTGATCAAAGAAAACTTTGAAGTTTTTGGAAACAAAAGTTTACTAACATTAGAGGGATTGAGTAATGTGAGTTCAACAATAGAAGGAATTGGGATTTCCAACAATGATGTATTACAAAATATAAATGGGCTGTCGGGAATTACGACGCTCGTTAAACCAGCAGAGTCTCATACCAGATTAATCGTTTTGGGGAATCCGATGTTGAACAATATCGATGGCTTGTCTAATATTACTTCCGTGGATGAAAGTATTGTTCTCTTGATTGGAAGTAGTGAAGTGATGACTCATTTAGATGGTCTGTCGAACATTTCAGGAACCGTTCAAATTCTGGGTATTACGGGTATTGACAACTTGACGAACTTAAACGGAATTTCAAACATTACCAGAATCAATGCGAATTTCAGTCTGAATAACAACTATAACCTCACTGATTTGACCGGATTGAATCATCTGGAGTTTATTGGAGGCGATTTACAAATAAGAAACAATTGGGATTTAACCAATCTCGATGCTTTGTCTGTACTCACGACTATTGGAGGGAATCTAGCTATTATTAATAATGAACTCATTGACTTTTGTGGATTGCAACCCCTGCTAAGTAATGATGGTCTGGGAGGTAACTATTTGGTGACTGGAAATAATTTTAATCCTTCACAACAGGACATCATTGACGGAAATTGTAGCCTGTAAAAGAGGAATTAATTCAGTTTTTCAAGGATAATTTCAAGATTATTATACCCGAAAATGGCGTGGTCCTTATTCCATATAACGGGGAAGGTGATGCGAGTTGTTCCGGTTAATTCATTTTCAATATACTTCATAAATTGTTTGTAGCGCAGTGGTTCTTTAGCAATATCATAACTTTTATAACGTGTTCTATTTAGAGATAGTTCACTAAGTAATTCTTTACATTTCTCACAATTGGATGTAGTGAAAATCACAAGTTTGCCCTTAAATACTTTTTCAATATCTATAATTTTGTTACTATAATTAACCTTTTTTGGTTTGTTCTTATCATTTATGATAAGTTCATAAGTATAGTTTGATTCCACATTAGTAAGTTCAATGAGCGTCATTAAATGTACTTTGCTGTTTGGCGGGATATTTTTAAGAATTGGCTTATCTGCGCTACGACGATATCCCTTCGAACTGACCATTAAAAAGACTTGGAGCGTGTCTGACGTAATATTTTCGGCTTGAAGAACTACCCTTTTTCCTTTTCTGTTTTCAGTAATAAGGACCTTTTCTTCCTGCGCATAAAGCTGGCTAGAGAAAAGACTAATTAAAATGATAATAACTTTTGAAATCATACGCTTTGTCAAATGTAACAATTACTACTTTTGTATCATAAACTATACCAATGGAGTTGAAATTAAATAAACCAATTTGCTTTTTCGATCTTGAGACGACCGGAATTAATGTAGCATCAGATCGAATCGTAGAGGTTTCTATCTTGAAAGTTTACCCGAATGGAAATAAAGAAAGCCATACCTGGCGTGTGAACCCAGAAATGCCTATTCCGAAGAGTTCCACCGAGATTCATCATATTACAGATGAAATGGTCGCTAATGAGCCTACTTTTAAAGAATTGGCACAAAAAATTCAAGCCTTGTTGAAGGATAGCGATTTAGGAGGGTTTAATTCGAACCGATTTGATATTCCCTTACTTGCCGAAGAGTTACTTAGAGCGGAAGTGGATTTCGATTTAAAGAAAGCACATTCGGTAGATGTTCAAACCATTTTTCATAAAATGGAGAAACGAACTTTAGGAGCTGCATATAAATTTTATTGCGATAAGAGTTTGGAAAGCGCGCATAGTGCTGAGGCAGATACATTGGCTACGTATGAAGTGTTGCTCTCTCAGTTAGATAAATACGAAGATTTAGAAAATGATGTGCCTAAATTGGCAGAATTTAGTGCTCACAAACAGTTTGCTGATTTTGCTGGATACATAGGATATACCAAAGAAGGTGTAGAAGTATTTAGCTTCGGAAAGCATAAAGGGTCGTTAGTGGTGGATGTGTTGGAGAAGGAGCCTGGATATTTCGGTTGGTTGTTGAATGCCGATTTTCCGCTGTATACTAAAAAAGTACTAACTAGGGTTAAATTGCAAAAACTGAATAATAAGTTGTAAGAAGTTAAAATAGAAGAGACTAAGAAATGAGTTTTGGTTTTTTTGTTATTGAACCACCATTTAAGAGTAAGGTGCATGAGAATAATCTGTGTAGGAAGAAACTATACCGCACATATTGCGGAATTAGATAATCAAAGGCCCGATGAACCTATTTTATTTATCAAGCCAGATAGCGCTATTTTACTAAATAAGAATCCATTTTTCATTCCCGACTTTTCGGACGATGTACATTATGAAGTGGAGGTTCTTGTGAAAATTAAAAAGATAGGAAAACATATTGACCATAAGTTTGCCCATAAGTATTACGATGAGGTAGGGCTCGGAATTGACTTTACCGCTCGGGACCTTCAGAAGAAACTAAAAGAAAAGGGGTTGCCATGGGAAAAGGCAAAAAGTTTTGATGGATCAGCAGTGATTGGTAATTTTTTACCTAAAACTACGTTTGAAAATGTAGATACTATTAATTTTAGCTTGGAGAAGAATGGAAATATGGTTCAAAATGGAAATACTTCCTTAATGTTGTGGAAAATAGATGAGTTAATCGAATATATCTCTAAATATTTTACATTGAAGATTGGAGATGTTATATTTACCGGAACTCCATCTGGAGTTGGGAAAGTGGAGCCAAACGATGTTTTGACTGGCTTTATCGAAGAAGAGGAGTTGTTCTCCATAAAAGTTAAGTAAACAAAGGTGATGGGTAAAAATTATTCAATTGATAGTCTAAGAGAGATTGCAGGAGGTGATGAGGATTTCATGAAGATTGTTGCGCAGACGTTTTTGGAAGAGATACCTCCAGATTTAACTTCGCTGGAAGAAGCTATCATAAATGATAACAAAGAGTTAGCTTATCAGTTTTCACATAAAATGAAGCCAAATCTCGAGATGTTCGGAATTGAATTGGCTAAACAAATAACAGGAATCGAGTCTTGGACTAAAACTTCAAAAGGACCAGATACGATTATGCATCATATTGAATTGGTTACTGTAACCTTGCATCGAGTATTTGACGAATTAAAAGAAGACTTCACATTATAAAATGCTTGCTGAAATAATTACCATAGGTGATGAAATTCTCATCGGCCAGATTGTCGACACAAATTCTGTATTTATTAGTAAAGAACTCAATAAAATTGGGGTTAAGGTATATCAAATTACATCCGTTCAGGATGATAAAGATCATATTTTACAGGCCTTAGAAGATGCTAAAAACCGTGTAGATTTGGTTTTGGTTACTGGTGGGTTGGGGCCAACCAAAGACGATATTACCAAACAATGTTTCCTCGAATTTTTTGAAGATACCCTTGTCAAAAATGAGGCAGTCTTGAAGCAGATAAAACATTTGTTCTCCCATTATTTTAAGCAAGAGGCGCAGCCCGTTAGTTTATTGCAAGCAGAGGTTCCATCGAA
This sequence comes from Flavobacteriaceae bacterium, assembly GCA_016763715.1. The sequence continues at coordinate 11,932 of JAESTG010000341.1, read as the reverse complement.
GGCGATTATACTATTTAACAATCACGGTACTGCTCCTGGAATGTGGATGGAAAAAGACGATACCGTATTTATATCGATGCCAGGAGTACCCTATGAAATGAAACACTTAATGACCGAAAGTGTACTTCCAGCAATCTCAGAGAAGTTTCATAGACCACACATTTATCATAAAACATTACTTACCTACGGAATGGGAGAAAGCTCCATTGCCGAGTTAATTAGTGCTGTTGAAGATGGCCTTCCCAAACATATTAAATTGGCTTACCTCCCATCGTTAGGTAGGGTGCGTTTGCGCCTTTCTGGAGTAAGTTTTGATGAAAAGAAGCTGATAGAAGAGGTAGACGCCCAAATGAAAGACATCCATCGTATTGTTGGTGAAATTGCCGTGGGTTACGAAGATGAGACGACAATTACTCAGCGTATTGGACAGTTGTTGGAAAATCAAGGCAGAACAATGAGTGTGGCAGAAAGTTGTACAGGAGGGGCAATTGCGGCAGAAATAACGGAGTATGCAGGTGCATCAACTTATTTTCAAGGAGGAGTCGTTGCTTACGCAACGGAAATTAAATCGACTGTGCTGAAAGTTGATCCACAATTGATTAAAACACACAATGTTGTTAGTATTCCAGTGGCTGAGGCTATGGCTATCCAAGCAGCCAAAGTGTTTGAAACTGATTACGCCGTGGCAACCACAGGTATTGCTGGGCCAACCAAAGGTGATGGTGATGATGAGGTAGGGACAGTGTGTATTGCGATAGCCACCCCTAGCGGAGTTGTTTCAGAAAAATTCTTGTTTGGGAAAGTAAGAGAGCGTGTAATTCGCAAATCGGTGAACAAAGCCTTCGAAATGCTCCTTAAAGAAATTTCGAAAAACTAAAATCCTTTTGTTGTTCAAACCAAATTAATTACTTAAATTTGCACCCTGTTTAAAAATAACTATAAAAACGAAGGCAATGTCAAGAGTTTGTGAGCTTACGGGGAAAAAAGCAATGGTAGGGAATAATGTATCCCATGCGATGAACAAAACAAAACGCAAATTTAATGTGAATCTTGTTAAGAAGCGTTTTTATATAATAGAAGAAGACAAGTGGCTAACCTTACGTGTTTCTACTTCATCATTGAAAAATATTAACAAAAAAGGTATTGCTGCCGTAATTAAAGAAGCCCGCGAGAAAGGTTTTTTGAAGCAGTAATTAGATTAATTTTTAACGTCGACTAAGATGGCTAAGAGAGGAAATAGAGTTCAAGTAATTTTAGAGTGCACAGAGCATAAAGAATCTGGAAGACCAGGTACTTCTCGTTACATCACTACTAAGAATAAAAAAAACACTCCAGATAGAATGGAATTGAAGAAATTCAATCCAATCTTGAAGAAGATGACCGTTCATAAAGAAATTAAATAATATAGAGTCATGGCAAAGAAATCAATAGCATCACTACAAACAGGATCAAAGCGTTTAACTAAAGCCATTAAGATGGTGAAAAGTGAAAAATCAGGTGCTTACACATTTGTAGAATCAATCATGTCTCCGGACAATGTGAACGAGTGGTTGAGTAGTAAATAGTCAAACCTATACAATATACAAAAGCCACTTTTTTATAAAGGTGGCTTTTTTGTGTTCTACAACTTTCTAAGCTTGCAAATGAACGGTAGAGGATGTATTTTTGTCAATTAGTTGGTTGGGTTGGTCTTTCATCGCTACATGGTAGCGAACCCTATCCTTACGCAAAAGTTAGCATTTAAAATAAAATTGATTCAGAGTAAATGAGTTTTTTTAAAAAAATATTTTCAAAAGAAAAAAAAGAAACATTGGATAAAGGGCTTGAAAAGTCTAAATCCTCTTTTTTAGATAAGTTATCTAAAGCCGTTGCAGGAAAGAGCAAGGTAGATGATGATGTGTTAGATAACCTGGAAGAAGTACTGGTTTCTAGTGACGTAGGAGTTAATACCACGCTGAAAATTATTGAACGCATAGAGGCGCGTGTTTCAAAAGATAAATATTTAGGCACCGATGAGCTTAATAGAATTTTAAGAGAAGAAATTGCTGGTTTGTTAAGTGAAACTAATTCGGGTGAAGCAGTCGAATTTGAAGTTCCTTCAACCAACAAACCTTATGTAATTATGGTGGTTGGTGTCAATGGAGTAGGAAAGACAACAACAATTGGTAAACTAGCCCATCAATTCAAAAAGGCTGGTAAGAAAGTGGTTTTAGGAGCAGCAGATACCTTTCGGGCTGCAGCCATAGATCAGTTAGAAGTTTGGGCAGAAAGAGCCGATGTGCCTATGGTAAAACAAGAAATGGGTAGTGATCCTGCCAGTGTTGCTTTTGATACACTAGAAAGTGCAGTGAAACAAGATGCTGATGTAGTGATTATCGACACTGCAGGTCGTTTGCATAATAAAGTAAATCTCATGAATGAACTAACCAAAGTAAAGCGTGTGATGCAAAAGGCGGTGGACGATGCGCCGCATGAGGTACTTCTTGTTTTGGACGGCTCTACCGGGCAAAACGCTTTTGAACAAGCAAAACAGTTTACGGCTGCAACCGAAGTGACTTCATTGGCTGTTACCAAATTGGATGGTACCGCAAAAGGAGGTGTGGTTATAGGAATTAGTGATCAGTTCCAAATACCCGTAAAGTACATTGGTGTTGGTGAAGGAATAGAAGACTTGCAAGTATTTAATAAATTTGAGTTAGTAGATTCTTTCTTTAAGTAGAATGAGTTTTAAAATTAATTCTTGGTGGAAAGATTTATTTACCAAGTTAATTCTTCTTTATACATTTTATAATTTTTTACATAACATCTATATGGTGTTTTTTGCATTTTCTAAATTTGACAGAGCTAGAAACCCAATAATACCCAGTTACCTTTCTAAATATATAGCCTTTCCTCATTACTTTTTGATAGTATTATGGGGTGTCGGATTTTGGTTTTACTTGAATGCTTATAAAAGTAAAAAATATTTCGAACGTGAGTTTTGGGTTATTTTCACAGGTCTACTTGCCCTTTGGGGAATTGAGATGATTTTATATAGGCTTGTAATGATAATCAATCCATACGGATGAACTTAAATAATCTTCAAAGAGTTATCTTTGCATTCCTGTAGAAATAAAAAAGATGTGGTTGTAAATGCATCATAATATATAGTTAATTGAATTCAGTAAATGCGCACAAAAACACTCAAAAAGAATAAGATTAATGTAGTCACTTTAGGATGTTCCAAGAACGTTTACGATAGTGAAGTACTCATGGGGCAATTGCGTGCCAACAATAAAGATGTAGTGCATGAGGAAGAAGGGAATGTGGTCGTGATTAACACCTGTGGTTTTATTGCAAATGCCAAGGAAGAGAGTGTGAATACTATTTTGGAGTATGTTCGGAAGAAAGAAGAAGGTATTGTAGATAAAGTATTTGTTACGGGTTGTTTGAGTGAACGTTATAAGCCGGATCTTATAAAGGAGATTCCAGATGTGGATCAGTATTTTGGAACGACTGAATTACCAGGACTACTTAAAGCTCTTGGAGCCGATTATAAACATGAACTTATTGGTGAGCGGTTAACTACAACTCCAAAAAACTACGCCTATTTAAAAATTGCGGAAGGGTGTGATCGTCCGTGTTCGTTTTGTGCTATTCCCATCATGCGAGGGAAGCATCGTTCTACTCCAATTGAAGAAGTTGTTATTGAAGCCGAAAAACTAGCAGCCAATGGAGTGAAGGAATTAATCCTCATTGCTCAAGATTTGACCTATTATGGATTGGATCTTTATAAAAAGAGAGAATTGGCTAAACTTTTAAAAGAGCTTGTAAAAGTAGAGGGTATTGAGTGGATTCGCTTGCATTATGCATTCCCAACTGGATTTCCGATGGAGGTTTTGGAAGTAATGAGAGATGAACCTAAAGTGTGTAATTATATAGATATTCCGTTACAGCATATTGCAGATCCTATTTTGAAGTCCATGAGGCGTGGAACAACCAAAGAGAAGACCACCAAATTATTAGATGAGTTTCGTGCAGCAGTTCCAGAGATGGCCATTCGTACGACTTTGATTGTCGGTTACCCTGGAGAAACGGAAGAGCATTACCAAACTTTGAAACAATGGGTCATCGAGCAACGCTTCGAAAGGATGGGTTGCTTTACCTATTCTCATGAAGAAAATACCCATGCCTATTTGTTGGAGGATGATGTCCCTGAAGAAGTGAAAATGCAACGTGCCAATGAAATTATGGATATACAATCTCAAATTTCTTGGGAACTCAATCAACAAAAGATTGGAAAACAATATCGCGTAATCATAGATAGGAAAGAAGGAAGTTATTACGTGGGCCGCACCGAGTTTGATAGCCCCGATGTAGATAACGAAGTACTTATTAATGCAGAGGAAGGATATCTTCGCACTGGAGAATTTTTCAATGTAAAAATTACTGGCGCAGAAGATTTCGATCTTTATGCCGAAGTGGTTTAAAATTAATTTAACACATATTAGTTAGATTGTTGGTTGACAATACGAAGCATTACAAGATTTATTTATTTAGCTTTGTTCAATGTCCAACTCCTTACTTTTTATACCTGATATTTCAGGATTCACACATTTTGTTCAAAATACAGAGGTAGAACACAGTCAGCATGTAATTGCTGAATTGTTAGAAGTACTCATTCATGCCAATACTTTAGATTTGCAACTTGCAGAAATTGAAGGGGATGCTTTGTTTTTTTATAAAATGACATTGCCTTCTCAAGAGAAATTATTGGCGCAAATTGAAACCATGTTTACGGCTTTTTATAGCCACCTTAAATTACTTGAAAAGAACAGGGTCTGTCCGTGTAACGCTTGCGCTACCGCACCAGAGTTACAGTTAAAAATTGTCGCTCATGCTGGGGAGTTACAATTTATAAGTGTTCAAGATAACCGTAAACCCTTCGGGAGCTTAGTTATTGAAGCTCATCGACTTCTTAAAAACTCTATCGAAAGCGATAACTATGTACTCATTACTCAGGCTTTGGCAAGTAGTATCATGTTGCCTTCCAATTATAAGAGTATGCTCTATAAATTTGAAGATGGAGAAGATGAATTTGATGATAGAACTTTAACATATCATTTTGCTAAAATAGAAACAGAAAGGCTAACACTAAAGCCTTTTGAAGCATCTAAAATGGTGGAATTCAATTGCGGTCCCAATATATTACTTGAAAAGAATTTTTCAATTTCAGCAGAAGAAATTATTGAACTTATTACAAACTATAAGTATCGACATTATTGGGTAGATGGTGTGGACAAGTTTGTCTATGAAGAGAATGAGGTCACTCGCTTGGGTACGGAGCATACTTGCGTAATTAACGGAAGACATTTTGATTTTGAGACAGTGTCCAAAAAAGGAAAACCTAGTCAAATTGTTTATGGCGAGTTTACCACTACACCGCCACCTATAGATGAGCTTTATCAATTTTACATACTAACTCCTCTAGATTCCAATTCCTGTAAAATTGAATTAGAGTTATATTGGAAGGCGAAGTCTCCCATTAAGAAGTTGCTCATTTTTCTATTTGTAAAGAAGTTGTTTAAAAAGAATGCAGTGAGTGCCTTGGAGAACTTGCATAAGTTTGTAGAGAAAAGGAAAGTTGCGATGCCCCAATAATTTATTAAATTGAGTTGTTTTTAATACTAATTAACCATGCGATCTATTTTTATTTATCTAAGTGTATCAATTTTGCTTTTCTCTTGTAAAGATGAAGTAAAAAAAATAGAAAAAACAACTTCTGAGGCAACTGAAGAAGTGAAAGTGATTGAAGAAACACTTCAACTTTTGGATAACCCTTCTGAAACGAAAAGTCAACTTCCCAGATTATTTAGTAATGGTAGTGAGCTGTATTTTTCATGGGTAACTCGAAAGGATTCTACAGATGTTTTAAGCTATTCAGTTCTTAAAGATGGAAGTTGGAATGATGCTTCTATCATTACCGAAGGTAATGACTGGTTCACTAATTGGGCAGATTTTCCAGCAATAGCAGAAAAAGATGGCCACATATTGACCAATATTTTACAGAAATCGGCTGTTGGGACTTACACATACGACGTCAAATTAAATTTATACAATTCCGAAGAAAAGAAATGGAAAAAGAATTTTATTCTTCATAATGATGGCACTCAAAGTGAACATGGTTTTGTATCCATATTGCCCACCAATGAGGACGATTTTTTTATCACTTGGCTGGATGGTAGAGAAACAGCAGGTAAAGAACATGGAGGAGGACAAATGACCTTGAGAAGTGCTTTCGTAGATATGAATGGGAATGTCACAGACGATGTTTTGTTGGATGACCGTGTTTGTGATTGTTGTCAAACAAGTGCTGCTTGGACATCCAATGGCCCCATAGTGGCGTATAGAAATCGTAGTGATAAAGAAGTAAGGGATGTTTCGGTGATTCGTTTAGTGGATGGTGAATGGCAAAAACCAGTAACCGTTGGAAATGATAATTGGAAGATAGCTGGTTGTCCTGTTAATGGACCTTCAATTGATGCACTCAATGAAATTGTAGCGATTGCCTGGTTTACGGCCGCAAAAGAGGAAGGTGATGTAATGGTGGCATTTTCTAAAGATGGGGGAGCTAGTTTCACCGATTCATACAGAATTGATGCTGGAAGCGCCACAGGAAGAGTAGATATCACTATGATTAACGATAAAGAGGCGGCGGTTACATGGATGCAGCCTAAGGGAAATGATGAGGTTATTTATCTGATGAAGATTAACATACATGGCTACACAGGTGAACCTATTATTGTATCCAAAACTAGCCCTGAGCGAGCGAGTGGGTTCCCGCAATTGGAAAGAGTAGGTGATACGTTGTACATGGCTTGGACTGTGGTCGAAGGAGAATCCTCGTACATCGCAACGGCTAGTGTTCCAGTTTCCAAGTTGTAATAGACTTTTTCTTATTATTTAATTCAATAAAACATGGCCTCCGCATTTGGACACGCACTAGCAGCTATAACTTTAGGAACTAATTTTTCAAAAATATTGAAGAGTTGGAAGTTTTGGGTGCTTGGTGTCATTTGCTCCATTTTTCCTGACTTGGATGTGATTGGTTTTCAATTTCAGATCCCATACGATAGCTTTTGGGGACACCGTGGCTTTTCACATTCACTGCTATTTGCTTTATTATTTGGAACTTTTTTAACGGCCATCTTTTATTGGAAGGGCTTTTTAAGTAAAAATGGCATGCTATTGATTTGTTATTTTTCATTGTGTACCTCCTCTCATGCTATTTTGGATGCCCTAACTTCAGGTGGACTTGGGGTTGCTTTCTTTTCTCCTTGGGACAATACACGTTATTTTTTTCCATGGCGCCCTATACAGGTTTCTCCCATTGGAGTGGAGAAGTTCTTTGGTGAATGGGGTAGACGAGTGCTTTTGAGCGAAGCGATTTGGATTGGTATACCTTGTCTCATTTATATTACTTTTACAAAGGTCATTAGACGTATAAAACAAACCACAACCAAAGTATAGTACTTTCTTGAATCAAAAACTACTCATTATAGGGCATAATTTTCCTGAGCCTACCACTACGGCGGCTGGAAGAAGAATGATGCAGATCATTCAATTGTTTTTGGAAGATAATTATCAAATTTCATTTGCGAGTACGTCTACTAAATCAGAGTATTCTGCACAGCTTGAGGAATTAGGTGTTAAAGAGACTTCTATTGAGCTCAATGCTCCTTCATTCGATCATTTTATTAGTGAACTGAACCCTAGTATAGTGTTATTTGATCGTTATATTACTGAAGAGCAATTTGGTTGGCGAGTTGCAGAGCAATGTCCAAATGCCCTTCGGATTTTAGATACTGAAGACTTACATTTTCTTCGGAAGGCAAGACAGGAAGCCTTGAAGAGCGGTATAAAAGATGACAAAGTATCTTTACTCACAGATACAGCAAAACGTGAATTGGCAAGCATATTTAGAAGTGATTTATCGCTAATCATTTCTGAAGTGGAAATAGATTTGCTTTATACACAGTTCAAATTACCAAAAGAAATACTGTACTACTTACCATTTTTAGAGGAGGCTATTTCCGAAGAAGAAAAAAAGGAGCTACCAACTTTTGAAGAGCGTCAACATTTTATGACCATTGGAAATTTTCAACATGCTCCCAACCTAGATGCGGTTTTGTATTTAAAGCAAGAAATTTGGCCTGAGATACGAAAACGACTTCCGAAGGCAGAACTTCATATATATGGCGCCTATGCTCCCAAACGTGCAGTTGAGCTTCACAATGAAAAGGAAGGGTTTTATATTAAGGGCTGGGCAAATGATGCGGATGAGGTGATGAGGAATGCTAGAGTATGTCTGGCGCCACTCCGATTTGGAGCAGGCTTGAAAGGTAAATTAATAGATGCCATGCGCAACGGAACGCCATCAGTAACAACAAAAATTGGTGCGGAAGGGATGCATGGAACAATGCCTTTTTCAGGCGTAGTGAAAGATACTGTAGCAGAATTTATAGATGCTTCCATTCAATTATATACGGAAGAAAAAGCATGGATAAGGGGGCAATTCAACGGATTTCAGATTATCGAAAATAGATTTCAAAAGGCGGCTTTTTCCGAAGCATTTAAGCAAAAACTAAATGAACTTCAGCAAAATTTAGAGTTACATCGACAGCAGAATTTTATGGGTCGTATTCTTGAGCACCAAAGTATGCGAGCTACCAAATTTATGAGTAAATGGATTGAAGAGAAGAACAAGTCTTCATAATTAATATAAAACTTATTTCAGAGATTTTTAGTTACACTCTAATTTTGATTGAAATGAATAGCTAGGTCGGCTTCAGCAGCAATATAGCCAAACGACGCCCAATCTTTTCCAGATAAGATGGTATTGAAGATTCCAATTGCTTGTTCGGGTTTATTATTGTAAGAATACCAATTTCCTATGGCATATTTTAGAGCAGAGTTACTGGCAGTCTGTTCAGCAGTTGGACGGTAAACATCTTCCAGTTGCAATTCACCTTTGTAAAATAGACATGCTTGATGGTAACTTTGGTTTTCGATGACGTTCATTAAGGGTTGGATATTGCTAAGATACTTTTTGGCATCTTTCGGTTGTTTCATTCTTTGTTGTATCATATATAGCCAATGGGTGGCAGACACTACGTTATCTGGGTTTGGAGATGTCTGTAGGCAGTTTTCATATGCTTTCAATGCAGCAGGATGGTTTCCGTTTAAATATTGAGCGAGTCCTAAGTGATAATAAATGTTGCCATGCATAGAGCTCACAGGAATATTTTGTGCATTTGGCATACCGTCTTCCTCAACCATATTCTCTTTTCCCTGAATAAGCATAACAGCTTTACTGAGATCCTCAATGGCCTTGTCAAATTCTCTAATAGTGATATACCGATGACCACGGTGTCTCAACAATCTTGAGTTGTTTGGGAATTGTTGTAATCCATTACTGAAAATATGGATGGCTTCTCTATAATTTCCAGTATAAGCTGTAAAACGGCCGTACCAAATGAGAGCGTCAAGGCTTCCTGGGTTAGTAGTATATGCCTCTTTTTTTTCGTTGTATTTTTTCTGAAGTGATTCAGAAGGGGGCGCAGAGCGTAAAGTATCTCCTAGCAATGAAATTGTCTGGTAATCTTTACTCCAGATTTCAATGGTTGGAATCTTGACAACTTTTTCTTCCGAAGTATTTTTACATGAAACAAGAAATAAAAATGTAATGCAGAAAATCAATCTATGCATATCTGGTTGGTTTTGCATAAAGATAGGTTAAAAAAGGATCGTCAAGTTGGTGGTTCTTCCTCATCAAAATAGGTTGTTTTTTTTAATTTCAATAATTTATTTTTTTAAATGATGTAACCAAACCTAGTACTTGGGCGTCATATGTGAAGTAAATTATCAATCAAATACTATTTATGAAATCAATTAAAATTCAAGGGCTTGCCATTCTCATTAGCTTTCTTTCAATGGCTGCCATACAAGCGCAGAGTCTCGAAACTACTGTTGACCAGTTACTATCTCAGAAATATGCATCGGGAGATCCTGGAGCCACAGCATTAATAGCCAAGAACGGGAAGGTTATTTATAGAAAGGCATTTGGAGCCGCAAATTTGGAATTGGACATTCCTATGAAACCCGAAAATGTTTTTGAATTAGGATCTATTACCAAGCAATTCACCTCAGTTTCCATTTTAATGTTGATGGAACAAGGAAAGTTGAGCCTTCAGGATGATATTACCAAGTTTATTCCTGATTATCCAACCCATGATAAGAAAATAAGTGTACATAATTTATTAAACCACACTTCAGGAATTAAAAGTTATACCGCTATGCCTACTTTTAGAGAAATGGCAAGAACCGATATGTCACCAACCGAGTTGATTGATGTGTTTAAAAATGAACCCATGGACTTTGATCCAGGCGAAAAGTATGCTTACAACAATTCAGCATATATTATTCTTGGACATATTATAGAAGTTGTTTCTGAAATGAGTTATGCCGATTTTGTCGAGAAACACATTTTTAAAGAGCTAGGAATGAAGAATTCCTATTATGGCAGTATGTCTAAAGTGATAAAGAATCGTGCCAATGGGTATCAACCCACAGAGGATGGGTTTCGGAACGCAGATTATTTGAGTTTAACCCTCCCGTATGCTGCTGGGTCGTTAATGTCTTGTGTGGATGACATGTTACTTTGGTCACAAGCAATACATAATAATACTTTGATTTCAGAAAAAAGTAAGCAACTTGCTTTTACCAATGGAAAGTTGAATGATGGGTCTCTTATTTATTATGGATATGGCTTTAGTGTAAATGAAATTAACGGTGTTCCGACTATCGAACATGGTGGTGGAATTTTTGGTTATGAAACTTATGGTGCCTATGTACCAAGTGAGAATGTATACGTTATTGTACTAACCAACCGAAATGGTAATGGACCTTCCGATGTAGCTGTAGAGATGGCTGCCCTTGCTATAGGAAAACCTTTTCCGTCAAATACTTCAGTGTCTATTTCAGAAGATAAAATGAAACAATGGGTGGGGGCGTATGAATTTGATAATGGAGTGATTCGTTATATTACTATGCAGGAAGGTAGGTTATATAGCCAACGAGAGGGTAGTGAGAATCTTGCTTTAAATACTGTTTCTGAAAATGAGTTTTATTTTGAAGAAAGCTTTACAAGCTATAAGTTTTCCAAAGAAAATGGAAAGAAAGTAGCTATTTTCAAGTCTCGTATTAAAGAGGTTAAAGGTTTAGAAAGTGACAAAAAACCTCCAGCAGCTAAAGAATCTATTACTTTAGATGCAAATATTTTGGAGAAATATATAGGGAAGTATGAAATACAACCTGGATTTGAAATAGAAATTACTATAGATGGGAATCAGCTTTTTGCAACACCTACGGGCCAAGGAAAAGCCGAATTGTTTGCAGAAAATAAAACTACCTTTTTTCTAAAAGTAGTACAGGCGCAAGTTATTTTTAATGTAGATGAAAATGGTGTAGCCCAGAGTTTGACTTTAAACCAAGGCGGACAGCAAATGGAAGGGAAGAAAGTTTAATACAACCAACCACCTTTTAATTACGTGAACCACTTTACCTTGTAGAGTGGTTTTTTGTTTTCTGAAATGATTTGGCAAAGCCTTGCGATTTACTTGAAAGTGACAGATTGAAGAACCTAGACGAAATAATTCAGTAAAAAGAATAGTTATTTTGTGATTTTTTATGAATGCTTCACACTAATACTATGTAATCAATACTTAATGAAACCGAAACAGGACTTTATTCAAATCATCAAAGATAATGAGGGAATCATATATAAGATTACTCGTGTTTACGCTAAAGACACAGAGGATCAAAAGGATTTGTATCAAGAGGTAGTTTATCAATTGTGGAAGTCGTTCGATTCGTTTAAAGGTCAATCAAAGAT
>JAESTG010000340.1 GCA_016763715.1 Flavobacteriaceae bacterium | reverse complement strand
TAAAGAATCATAATCTGTCCCACCATCACAAAGTGAAAGTGTTACTATTTGAGGTGATCCTGAACCAGTGAAAGAATACCACTCATCTGGAGCAGCATTTCCGCCTGAATCTGTGTCAGTAGTAGTCTCGCCTACTACAACATCTCCACATGCAATTGTGAATGCATCTACACACTCATCATTGGTTGGTGGCTCTGGACGACAGATAGAAAGAGAGAAAGAATCTACTGTTCCTGTATCTCCTCCAAAATTATCACAAATCTTCAACTGCCAGTCTCCCTGAATATCTTCACCATCAAATGTAGCAGCAAAAGTACCTCCCTCAGGAGCAAAAGTTCCTGTAAATGGCACCGTTCCTAGAGTAATGTCAGCTCCGCCATCCATAAATACAGTATCAATATAGTTATCACCAGAACCACCATTTTGATCGGAAAGAATCAACTCGGTTCCAGTTGGAGAAACTAAATAAATGTCTAAATCACCATCAAAGGTGTGTGTTATAGTAATTGTTACATTATCAATGTTAGAGTCGACACCAATAGTCCCTGGGTCACCAACAGTTACAGCATATAAGTTTGGCGCTCCAGCACAATCTGCAGTACTAGTTCCTCCTGGATCAATATCGGATGGTAAACCTGTAGCATCAAATTGAACAACATCACAAGTTGGACCACCACCACCACAACTAAACGTTCTAAAGGTGTAGTCAAAATTCGGGAATTCAGTAAAACCATTTGCAAAGACACTACCCCCAGCATAAGGATTTGCAATTGAACCTGCAACACAAGGTAAAGTTGTATCGCCATCAATAACAATATAATATGTATTACCTACAGTTACATTCACTACTGGATCCCAGAGTACATCAGTGAATGTATTTACTCCATCGGTAAGTGCTGATGCACTAGCAAGCATTGTTCCTCCATTAGTTGGAAGATCATCCCATAAAGATAAATTCACATTCTCTCCAGTTGATACAGATACAAACTCCACTCCAGCTCCAGCAGATATTGGTTCCAATGCAATGTATGATTGAGCAAGACCACCTTGACTAATATTTGCCATACATGTATCCTGAATATCTTGATTTACTTCCAAAACTGGGGCTGGACAAACTCCGCCACCACCACCAGATGCTCCTTCAATTGAAATAATCCCTCCTTCACAACAATCTGTATTGATTGATCCCAAAGTTGTTACCGTTCCAGTAGTAGTATCTACAGATGCCCAAAAGTTAACACCACCACCAATATAGGCAGCCATAAACAACGTCCCCGAAACTGGGTCAAAATCTGCATCTTGAGCAAAACTAATATTAATTCCTAAAGCACCTACCAAAGTAGCCGTTCCTGTAGTTAAGTCCATTGAGAACAAATTATCAGTTCCAATGTCAGCCATAAACGCATTTCCAGAGTTATCAATAGCTAACCATATTCCAACAATCCCAGCAAAAGTAGAAGTTCCTATTTCGGTTAATGTCCCTGTTGCACGATCCACAGAATATAATGTAACATCATCACCTGCCCCACTAAGTAAGTACATCGTTGTATTTGCTTCGTTCCAAGCTATTCCTCTTGTATTATGTCCAGCAACAAGATTTGTTAATGGTCCTACTGTAGTTTCTGCTCCAGTAGCTGGATCAATAGTAATAAGAGTTAATGCGTCATTATCCATAGCATAAATCGTCCCAGTATCATCCATATCTCCAGAGAAAATAGGATTTGTATTGGTAGTTACTGGTACAATATCAAATGGCCCTGTTAATGGAAAAGATCCAAAATCATTTCCACAAGGTGCTCTTAAATTAAGCACATTTACATCACCAGGTATTTGTGCATTTTTGTTTTGCCCATAATAATCAAGCAAAAGAGCTTTTTCATTTGATGTTAAAACAATTATTTCATCAGCAAAAGGTACAGTTCCAACCTCTGAAATTCTGTCAAGAATCGCCTGCACCTCAGTACTCGGTTGCATACGTTCACTTTGCTGTACCGCATTGACGCTTGTAGATCCAGAAACAAACGTCGCGCTGTTTTGTCCAAATCCAATAAAGCATACAAGCATTACAGCTAGTAGGGTAATTTTTCTCATAATTTTTTTAAATATAATTAGTTAATAAGCTTTAAAAGTATTGAAAAAAATGGGTACACCAAAAGATTTTTACAAACAAGTGAAACTATTATAGATGAAGAAAATCTTTCTGCAAGCAGAAAAAAGAAAATCCTCCATTAATAAAGCCTTGTGTCATAAAAAAACCCTCCCGATAAAATCGGGAGGGTTCATAAAATGTATTCTATTCAATAATTATCTCTTGATAATCTTGTAAGTTCCAATCTCTCCGTTTACAGATACTTTCATAATGTAAGCACCTACAGCAAGATTTGAAACGTCTAATGCGCCACTAGTAGCAGCAACATCTTCGTTCAATACTTGTTGTCCTAAGATATTGTAGATAGCTACATTATCGATAGTGTCAATAGAGTTCAAGTTCAATACACCTCTTGTTGGGTTTGGATAATATGTAAACCCTTGGATTGTATTATCGTTAGTTCCCAAGTTGGTCCCATCTATTACGATATCAGTGATACCAGCCGAGTTCACAACAAATACATAGTAAGCCTGACCTGCAGTGGTTGGAATAATAGCATCTGTCTGCGGAGCACACTGGTTACCATTAAATTCAACTAAAGTAAGCTCGCCTTCAGTAGCACTCTCATCATCTGCAGTAAAGAAGTTTACAAAACTTGCTCCTGCTGGAGAAGTGATAGATGCCGTAGCAAATCCGTCTCCGTCTGGAACAAAGTTGTACCATACTCCATTTGCACCGTCGATGTTACAGCCAACTGGATTTCCAGCTTCAGTAGTAGCAGCTGGCATAGCAACCGCTGGATCGGTGTAAGGGAATCCTATTTCATCCACATCGATTGAATTAACAATCATATCGTTTGGTGGAGGTACAGGAGTACATGATAACGCCAATGAGAAGTTACCTGTGTTTGCTCCAAATCCATGTACTAAAATATAGTAAGTCGTTAGACCGTCTCCTTGGAAAGCAACCTCTGATTGAAGACCACAACTATCGTCATTGTCAACAACACAAGCTAAAGCACCACAGTCTCCTGAGTATACAGTAATTTTACTATCGTAGTCTGTTCCGCCATCACAAAGTGATAAAGTGTAGTTAGTTACTAAACCTGTAGTGTCGGTAAAAGTATACCATACACCAGGTGCAGTAATATCTGTTACACATACAGGTGCAGAACCATCGAAAGAAGCAGTATTGGTTTCTCCAATAACAGTTTCTCCACAAGCGATATCAATTGCACCAGCACACTCATCATTTGGTGGTGGATCAACACATGTTACTGCCATTGAAAAGTTACCAGAGTTAGCACCAAATCCTTCAACCATTACATAGTATGTAGTAGTTCCATCCGAAAGAAATGTTAATTCAGATTGTAATCCACAGGCGTCATCGTTAGTCGCAATCTCTGTCCCGCCACAAGCATCAAATACTCGCAATAAAGAATCATAATCTGTCCCACCATCACAAAGTGAAAGTGTTACTATTTGAGGTGATCCTGAACCAGTGAAAGAATACCACTCATCTGGAGCAGCATTTCCGCCTGAATCTGTGTCAGTAGTAGTCTC
>JAESTG010000339.1 GCA_016763715.1 Flavobacteriaceae bacterium | reverse complement strand
CAAAACAGAATTAACGAAGGAACTCACTTAAAAGGAGACATTGTTTCCTCTGGTTTTTTTAGAATCGACGGAAAAATAGAAGGATCAATTACGAATCCCTCGAAAGTTGTCCTTGGTAAAACAGGAGTTATTATAGGAAAAATGACCTGCGAAAACGCAGATATTGAAGGTAGGTTTGAGGGTAGTTTGGATGTTTCAGGCACCTTAACTTTAAAACCTAGTGCTCACATAGACGGAGAAGTAATTGTGGGAAAACTGGCTGTAGAGCCAGGAGCTGTTTTCAACGCTTCTTGTTTAATGAGAGGCTCCGAAAAAGCAAAAAATACTCAGTTAGGCACGGCTACAGTGAAAGAGGTGGAACCTGCGAAAGCGCAAAATCATCCTTTTGACCGCCAACAACGCCTTAAGAAACCTGCCGCTGAGCAAGCAGAATAGATTTCTATGAAAGACAAAGGTAAAAGCGACTTTAAACGTTGGGCTGCCTTGAGTGCTATTGCCATTGAAATGGGAGTGATTATCTACGCCTTTGTGCAGTTAGGAAAGTGGTTGGATTATAGTTATAACAACAATGGTCGTATGTATATTACAATTTGCACATTAGTCGGAGTTGGAATTTCATTATTCTTGGTGGTAAAACAAACCAATAAGCTAAATTTGGATGAGTAAAAGCATTAAATTTTTAACAGCTCTGCTAGGAACTTTGCTAGTCGTGTTTGGCATCCACTTACTTGTCTTAGATGGTATGGAGAAACAACTTTTCGCACATAAAATAGTTCTAGCATATGTGGTCAATTTCGCGTTAGCGGCTATAATTTTGTTTTTAGTGCAGCGAAATATAAAACCAAATTCGGCCCAAGCAGGCTTTATTTTTTTTGGTGGAAGTTTATTAAAATTTGTAGTTTTTTTCTTAGTTTTCCTTCCATCATATAAGAAAAATGGGAGTATGGAAACAATAGAATTTATAACGTTTTTCGTGCCCTATGTAGTTTGTTTAATTCTTGAGGTATATTTTTTATCTAAAAAGCTTAACAGTCTGCCTGCCTAGGTAAATAAAGTATAATAAAAAAAATACCGCAATTTTTTTTTCCTTCCCATTATTAAGAGTATTTTTGCACCGATTTTTTAAGGCGTATTTTACATGTTCGGTATACAAAGAAAAACTTTAGTTAGAATAGTTACATTTTTTATTTTCACAATTTCATATGTTGGAAACGCTTCTGCGGTAGTTTCGCCAGATACTTCAGATGAAAAAGATTCAGATAAAAAATCAGAAATAAAAGAGTTTATTCAGCATCATTTAAAGGATTCTCACGATTTTGGGTTAGCGTCATACACAGATGCTTCAGGCGAAAAAGTACATATTGGATTTCCGTTACCAGTAATTTTATGGGATGACGGATTGAAAGTGTTTTCATCTTCAAAATTTAATCACGAAACAACAGTGGCTGAATCAGGAGGTGATTACTACAAAATATACCATGGGATGGTTTATAAAACCGATGCTTCGGGAATTATAAATTATGATGAGTCCCATCACCCTACCAATGTAAGGCCTTTGGATTTGTCTATCACTAAAAGTGTGATGATGATTTTACTTACAGGTCTTTTAATGATTTTGTTATTTAGAAGTTTAGGGAATTCATATAGTAAAAACGGAGGTATTGCAAAAGGCATAGGTCGTTTCTTTGAGCCAATTGTACTTTATGTAAGAGATGATATTGCCATTCCTAATATTGGTAAAAAACACTACAAAAGGTATATGAGTTTTTTATTAACTGTCTTTTTCTTTGTTTGGTTTTTAAATATGTTTGGTTTAACACCATTAGGAGTTAATGTTACAGGAAATATCGCTATTACATTTTCTTTAGCCATTTTAACTTTTTTAATCACAAACTTTACAGCAAATAAAAATTATTGGAAACACATCTTCTGGATGCCAGGCGTACCTGTTCCAATGAAAATCATATTAGCTCCTATTGAATTATTAGGGGTTATTATTAAGCCATTTTCTTTATTAATACGTCTTTATGCAAATATGCAAGCAGGACACATTGTGTTAATGAGTTTAATAGCTTTAATGTATTTGTTTAACAGTATTATTGGAAGTACGTTATCGTTCTTTTTGTCATTTGCAATTTCATTGATTGAAGTATTAGTGGCGTTATTACAGGCATATATATTTACAATGCTTGCAGCACTGTATTTCGGAATGGCAGTAGAAGAACACGATGAAGCACATTAATTTTTTGAATGTTTAATTTTAATTATATATATTATGGATATCCCAGTAATGGTAGGTGCAGGTTTAGTAGTAATTGGAGTAGGAATTGGAATTGGTAAAATTGGTGGTTCAGCAATGGATGCTATTGCTCGTCAACCAGAATCTTACGGAAAAATTCAAACTGCTATGCTTATCGCAGCTGCGTTAATTGAAGGTATTGGGTTTGCTGCATTGTTTGCAGTAAGCTAACAAAACCAAAAATAAGTAAAGTTGCAACGATTGGTTGCAACTTTACTTTACTTTTTTAACATTATATAGTTTTAGGTATTATGGAGAAATTATTAGGAGAGTTTTCATTAGGCTTATTTATCATACAAACAGCATTATTTATATTGCTTGTATTCTTAATGAAGAAGTTTGCATGGAAGCCAATTTTAAATGCCATTGAAGATAGAGAAGAAGGAATTAGGGATGCACTTGCTTCGGCAGAGAATGCAAAGAAGGATATGGAAAACTTGCAAGCAGATAACGAGAAGTTATTGAAAGAAGCAAGAACAGAGCGCGATACGATGATGAAGGATGCCCGTGATCTGAAAACAAAAATGATTGCCGACGCTAAGGACGAAGCTAAAATTGAAGCAGACAAAATGATTAGCAATGCGCAAGAGGCTATTCGAAGCGAAAAGAAATCAGCTATTGCCGAGATCAAAAATCAAGTAGCTTCTTTGTCTCTCGAGATTGCTGAAAAAGTAGTGAAAGAGGAATTATCTAACAAAGACAAGCAACTGAAATTGGTTGAGACGATGTTAGATAATGCAACATTAAACTAATAATTCATGAGCAGAGCAGCTATTCGATACGCAAAAGCAGTTTTACAACATGCCAACGATATCAATTCAACGACAGAGGTATTTGATGATATGCAATCTGTGCATGCTACTATAGCTGGCAGTAAGGAATTGCGTAATATGTTGAAAAGCCCAATTATTAAGGGTGAAGATAAAAAGCAAGCGCTCTTGGCAATATTCAAGGAGCAATCCGATACAGCAAAAGGCCTTATCAATGTTTTAATTGATAACAAACGCTCTGATGTTTTAGGTGGAGTTGCGCTAAGCTTTATATCTCTATATAATGAAGCCAAGGGTGTGAAAGTAGTTCAGGTTACTACGGCCATAGCTTTAACATCCGAATTGGAGGCAAAGGTGCTTGCTAAGGTGAAAGAGCTTACAGGAAGTGAAAGTGTTACCATTGAAAATACTATTGACGAATCTATTATTGGAGGATTTATTCTTCGTATTGGAGATCTTCAATACAATGCGAGTATCGCAAATCAATTTGAAAATATTAAAAGAGAATTTAGTAAATCATTATAATAGGTTTTTAGATGGGCTGTTAATGGCTCATATCTAAAGTCTAAAATCTAAAGAAAATGGCAGAAGTTAAACCAGCTGAAGTTTCAGCAATTTTAAAGCAACAACTTTCAGGTTTTGAAGCAAGTGCTTCATTAGACGAAGTAGGAACTGTACTAACCGTAGGGGATGGTATTGCCCGTGTTTATGGGTTATCCAATGTGCAATACGGTGAATTAGTTGAGTTTGATGACGGTTTGGAAGGAATCGTATTGAACTTAGAAGAAGATAATGTAGGGGTTGTACTATTAGGTCACTCTAGGGGAGTTAAAGAAGGTGATACGGTTAAACGTACTCAGCGAATTGCTTCTCTTCAAGTTGGTGAAGGAATTATTGGGCGTGTGGTAAACACATTAGGTCAACCTATTGATGGTAAAGGTTCTATTGATGGTAAAACATATGAAATGCCATTGGAGCGTAAGGCACCAGGGGTAATTTATCGTCAGCCAGTAACTGAGCCACTTCAAACAGGTATTAAATCAATTGATGCTATGATTCCAGTAGGAAGGGGACAGCGTGAATTGGTAATTGGTGACCGTCAAACAGGTAAAACAACCGTTTGTATTGATACCATTTTAAATCAAAAAGAATTTTACGATGCAGGTGAGCCTGTTTACTGTATTTATGTTGCCATCGGGCAAAAAGCATCTACAGTGGCAAACATTGCTAAAGTATTGGAAGATAAAGGCGCAATGGCATATACAACTATTGTTGCTGCGAATGCATCAGATCCAGCTCCTATGCAGGTATATGCTCCTTTCGCAGGTGCTGCTATTGGCGAGTACTTCCGTGATACGGGTCGTCCAGCGTTAATTGTTTTTGATGATTTATCAAAACAAGCTGTTGCATATAGAGAAGTATCATTGTTATTACGTCGTCCACCAGGACGTGAGGCGTATCCTGGAGATGTTTTCTTCTTGCACTCAAGATTGTTAGAGCGTTCAGCTAAGATAATTGCAGATGATGAAATTGCAGCGAACATGAACGACTTGCCAGAATCATTGAAAGGAATTGTAAAAGGAGGAGGTTCTTTAACAGCCCTTCCAATTATTGAAACACAAGCAGGAGATGTATCTGCTTATATTCCAACTAACGTAATTTCGATTACAGATGGACAGATATTCTTAGAATCAGATTTGTTTAACGCAGGGGTACGTCCAGCAATTAACGTAGGTATCTCGGTATCACGTGTTGGAGGTAACGCTCAAATTAAATCAATGAAGAAAGTAGCGGGTACCTTAAAACTAGATCAAGCTCAGTTCCGTGAATTGGAAGCGTTTGCAAAGTTTGGTAGTGACCTTGATGCGGCAACCATGAATGTAATTGAAAAAGGAAGGCGTAATGTTGAGATTCTAAAACAAGCGCAGAATGATCCTTTTACCGTAGAAGATCAAATAGCCATCATTTATGCTGGTTCAAAGAACTTATTACGAAATGTTCCTGTTAACAAAATCAAAGAATTTGAAATAAATTTTATCGAATTCATGAACGCTAAACACAGAGATACATTAGACACATTAAAAGCTGGTAAATTGACAGATGAAGTAATTGATGTGCTTACAACAGTTTGTAAAGATCTATCGTCAAGATACAATTAATAGTATACTATTATCTCTAAGCCCCTTTTTGGACTTAGAGATAATAAGCTAAAACTCAGATAAAGAGACTATGGCTAATCTTAAGGAAATACGAAATAGAATATCGTCTGTAGGGTCAACGATGCAGATTACAAGTGCCATGAAAATGGTGTCTGCTGCAAAGTTGAAAAAGGCTCAGGACGCGACTACTGCAATGCGACCTTACGCCGATGCACTTACAGCTTTATTGCAAAATTTAAGCGCCACTTTGGATGGAGACAGTGGAAGCAAATTTGCTGATGTACGTGAAGTGGAAAAGGTGTTAGTCGTTTCCATTACTTCGAATCGTGGTTTGGCAGGAGCATTTAACAATAATATTGTGAAAGATGCTAGACGCGCTATAAAAGAAACCTATGCTGGAAAGCAGGTAGATTTCTTTACCTTAGGAAAAAAAGGTAATGACATTCTTAGTAAGATTGAAACGATTGTAGAAAACAACAATGATATTTTCGATAATTTAACCTTCAAAAATACGTCGGATATTGCTCAGAAGTTGATGGATTTGTTTGCTGAAGGAAGTTATGATAAGATTGTGTTGAGCTATAACAAATTTAAGAATGCTGCTACGCAAATTGTAATGCACGAGCAATTTTTACCTATTGTGGCTTCTGAAGAAAATGTAGCAACGAATACTTCTACGAATGCAGATTATATATTCGAGCCTTCTAAGGAGAAGATTGTAAGCGAATTAATTCCGAAGAGCTTAAAAACACAACTATTTAAAGCCCTTCGAGATAGTGTTGCTAGTGAGCATGGAGCGCGTATGACGGCGATGCACAAAGCAACTGATAACGCAACCGATTTGCGAGATGAATTGAAATTACAGTACAACAAAGCACGTCAAGCATCTATTACAAACGAAATCTTAGAGATTGTTGGTGGTGCGGAAGCATTGGCTGGATAATTAACGTACTTAAAAATAGTTGAAGTGAAGACCACGGTGTCTAAACTTTAACCAACGAAAGACCTTATAGGATTTAAAACCTGTAAGGTCTTTTCTTTATGCAGGGGTTCATTTTTTGTACCTTTATGGCAAGACTTTTGATTTATATAAAACAATGCCCCCGAGCGTAGTCGGTGGGTCAGGTTAAAAATAATTAACAAAAGGTCCTAACTGCGCTCGACCAACTCTGTTTATGAAGCAATTGAACAATTTATCTAGAATAACAATATTAGCAGTCATCCTTTTTAGCCTCAATAGTTGTGCTGGAGGCAAGGGTACGGGGTCTTTATTCGAGCAAGAACCTCCCTTTACTTTGGGTGCTGTTTATTATCAAGATTGGGTTGCTGGTGTTCGAGAAGGAGGTTCAGGAACCAACGTGCATGTGATGGTTGAAAGCTATATTGAAGATGTAAAAATCCTTGATATTTACTTCAGAAACAAGAAAGAAAGAGCACAAAGTACTCCTCAGAATATAGACCAATATATTGGTTATTTTAAGAATAAGATTCGGCCAGATATTGTTATGGATGGAGATGCTGTCAAAGAGGCTCAAAATGTACCACCAGAGGCGTTTCCATTTAAGTTGGCCGAAGATGAAGCAGTTCTTAGTTATAAACAGAACAATGAGCTAAAATATATTAAGCTTTCCAACATGGAGCAGAAACCAATGATTGCCTACCCAGGGGTGAATACAGATAATGAGGAACATTAATCGTTGGACGAACAATTCATTAAAAATACTCTAAATCAATAGCTGCAAATGACTCCCAATTCTATCGGCATCAAAATTATTAATAAGTCCCAACACAAATTACCACACTATGAGACCTTAGCTTCGGCGGGGATGGATTTAAGGGCAAACATCGATGCACCAATTACTTTAGCCCCAATGGAAAGAACGATTGTAAAGACGGGTCTTTTCATTGAGTTGCAGTGGGTTATGAAGCACAAGTACGACCCCGAAGTGGATTGGCAATCAAAAAAGGAATTACTGTGTTAAATGCGCCAGGAACGATAGATGCTGATTACCGAGGTGAAATAGGCGTGATTTTGGTCAACCTTTCCAATGAAGATTTCACCATCGAGAATGGAGAGCGAGTGGCGCAGTTGGTGATTGCGAAGCATGAGCGAGCTCATTGGCAAGAGGTAGAATCACTTTCAGATACCGCCAGAGGTGCTGGAGGATTTGGGAGCACAGGAACCAAATAGGTATATTATGAAAATTACGGGAATAGTAGCATTTTTACTTTTATCTATTTCAGCTTTTGCCCAAGAGAGCGATATCGAAACTGTGTCCAAAAAAGCTTGTGCTTGTTTGGACACAGTTAGTCAAGGCTTTGTTCGAACTCAAATGTATGAAGAAATAAAGGCGTGTGTTGAATCTGCAATTACTTCAGAACAAGTGTTGAGTAAATTATTAGGAGCTTATTCCGTATTAAAGGAACAGGATTCTATTGCGGAAGTCAGTTCACAGGTTACGGGAGATACCACTAGCACTCCTAAGAATATAAATATTACGATCGTCACCAATTTGAACTATGACAAAATTGAAGAAGATTTGCTTGGAAATTGTGCCAGAATGCAACAACTCATGACTACTGAAAACAGACAGAGTGAAGTTTCAGTATCCGATAAAAAAGCAGCCTTGGAATTATATGACGAAGGGATGGATGTTTATAGAGCTAAAGACTATGAAAAGGCTATTTTAAAATTTAAAAAGGCATTAAAAAAAGATAGGAAT
>JAESTG010000338.1 GCA_016763715.1 Flavobacteriaceae bacterium | reverse complement strand
TCTTATTCCAGTAGTTATTCTTATGGGACTGCTAGCATATAATATTTTCTTTGTTGAAAGTCAAGAATGGTTTGGCACCTATACCAACCAATGGATTCTTTTAATGGGTGGTGCAGTTGCGGCAATTGTTGGTTTTAGAAATAAGGTTGGCGTGAAAACCATGATATTGGAAGTTTGGGAAAACCTAAAAAGCGTATTTGTCCCTCTAATGATTCTATTACTAGTAGGAGCACTCGCAGGAACTTGGTTAGTAAGTGGCGTAATCCCTGCGATGGTTTATTATGGGCTACAAGTCCTGAGTCCTGAAATTTTCTTACCCGCTTCGGTAATTATTGCTGCTATTATTTCGATTGCTACTGGGAGTTCTTGGACCACTTCAGCTACTGTTGGAATTGCATTAATTGGAATAGGAAGTGCATTAGGAATAAATGGAGGAATGATTGCCGGAGCAGTAATCTCTGGAGCTTATTTTGGAGATAAAATGTCTCCATTAAGTGATACGACCAATTTGGCACCAGCGATGGCTGGAACCGACTTATTTACTCACATTAAATATATGGCTTGGACTACAGTTCCTACTATCATTATAACTTTGATTGTCTTCGGAATTATAAGTGCTAATATTGACACGGCAGGTGATGCTGATATAAGTGGATTGCTAACAATCATAGGCAATACATTTACTATAACACCATGGCTCTTTATTGTACCCATCATTGTCATTGCTTTAATTTTAATGAAAACCAAGCCACTTCTTGCTTTAACCGCTGGTGTTTTGTCTGGAGCCGTTTTTGCTTAATTTTTCAACCTGAAGTGTTAGAAAGTTTGGGTTCTTCAAAAATGGCTGCTGTTGTTACTTCCATCTTTACATCAACATCAATTACTACAGATAACGAAACTCTCAATGAGTTGTTTGCAGCAAAAGGTATGATAGGAATGGATTGGACCATTTATCTTATTATTTGCGCCATGATATTTGGTGGAATTATGGATGCCATTGGTGCACTCGCAAGAATTACGAAGGTATTACTCAAAATGGCCAATACCATATTTGGGTTGTTCGCTAGTACGGTGATAAGTTGTCTTGGTTAAAACGCTATTGCTTCAGATCAATATTTGGCGATTGTAATTCCTGGAAAAATGTTTAAAAAGGCATATGAAGATAGAGGCTTAGCTCCAGAAAATCTTTCCAGAACTTTAGAGGACAGCGGGACTGTTACTTCAGTATTAATTCCATGGAACACCTGTGGAGCATACCAAAGTGGTGTTTTAGGAGTTGGCGTAGCTGAATATTTTTTCTTTGCCATCTTCAACTGGTTGAGCCCATTTATGACATTAATTTTTGCTGCTTTAAACATAAAAATACAATCTTTAAAAAATGCAAAATCTGAATAATCTATGATTCAAATATTACTCAATGTAACGCAGCAGATAATTTATTCTGAAACCAATATTTAAGAATCAAAATTTAGTTAAATAAGATTCAATTTTCTTTTAGTTTGAAACTACGTTTTGTAATTTTGCGATGTCTAAAGAAGTGATTTTTAGATTTAATTAGAACCGTAATAAAGTTCAAAAACAAAACGATACAGCATGGCATTTGTAGGTAAAAAATTTCCAAATATAGCCGTTAACTCAACGGATAAAACTGGCGTAAACCAACCCATTAATATTTTTGAAAAAGCATCTTCCGAAGGAAAAAAAGTATTACTTTTTTGGTACCCTAAAGACTTTACTTTTGTGTGCCCTACTGAGCTGCACGCATTTCAGGCCGCGTTGGAAGAATTCACAACTAGAAACACCTTAGTAATTGGTGCTTCTTGCGATACTGCAGAAGTACATTTTGCTTGGTTAAACACTCCAAAAAATCAAGGAGGAATTGAAGGGATTACCTACCCTATTCTTGCAGATAGTAACAGAAACTTAGCAAATCAACTAGGGATTTTGGACGCTACAAATGAACGTTATGATGAAGACACAGATACCTTTTTGGTAGATGGTGATAATGTTACTTACAGAGCAACATATTTAATTGATGAAGAGGGAACTGTATTTCATGAAAGCATCAACCATATGCCTTTAGGGAGAAACGTAGCTGAATTTATTCGCTTAATCGATGCCTATACCCACGTGCAAGAAAATGGGGAAGTCTGTCCCGCAAACTGGCAAGAAGGTGCAACTGCTATGGATGCCAATCGCGAAGGAGTAGCAAACTACCTTTCTCAACATTAGAAATAATACAAATCAAAATTTGATTAAACTTTAAAACCCTTTCTAGTTAGAAAGGGTTTTTCATTTCAAAAAGCCAAGAAAA
The DNA here is from genome assembly GCA_016763715.1 of Flavobacteriaceae bacterium. Next base: position 1,025 of record JAESTG010000338.1, on the reverse strand, counting down.
TAAGTCTGGCCTTTTAAAATTGAATTTGTAAATTTAACCTCTAAACACATCCAAACATGGCATCAATAACACTAGGCGGAAATCCTGCCGAAACATTAGGAAACCTTCCAATCGTAGGTAGTACGGCACCAAATTTCACATTAACAGCAACCGATTTATCAACAAAATCCTTGAGCGATTATGAGGGTATGCGTAAAATATTAAACATATTTCCAAGTGTAGATACTGGTGTTTGCGCAGCATCTGCTAGAAAATTTAATGAGGAGTCTTCAAGTTTAGACAACACCAAAGTATTTTGTATTTCTAAAGACCTACCATTTGCACAGGCTCGTTTTTGTGGTGCCGAAGGTCTTGAAGATGTCGAAATGTTAAGCGACTATAAAGACGGAAGTTTTGGGAGAGATTACGAGTTAGAAATTACAAAAAGTGCTTTTTCGGGGTTACACTCCAGAGTTGTAATTGTATTGGATGAAAAAAATACAGTGCTATATGCTGAGCAAGTTCCAGAAATTGGTCAAGCGCCTAATTACGAAGCAGCTCTAAAAGTTTTGTAATGTGGAATACCTTTCTAGGAAAAAGGATTAAAGGTTGCGGCTATGCAGTTAAAGGAGCATGGATGCTCATTAAAAACGAACCTAGCATTCAGGTTCAAACGGTTATCGCTATTGGGGTAACCATTGCTGGATTCTATTTTGATATCTCTTCTACCGAATGGATATTGCAAATTTTTGCCATTGCTCTTGTCATGAGCATAGAAGGTCTCAATACTGCCGCAGAAGAAATAGCCAATTTTGTCCATCCCAATTTCCATGATAAAATAGGGTATATAAAAGATGTTGCAGCTGGAGCAGTTTTCTTTGCTGCGGTTGGTGCTGTGATTATTGCATGCATTATTTATATTCCGAAGTTGGAGGTCATGACCTAAAGGCCGCAGTCCTCCGCTATAATTTTTTTAAAGAACATTACATTTATTAAATTCTATTATTAATGAATGGCTATTCTTTCAAATACAATCTTCATCATTT
>JAESTG010000337.1 GCA_016763715.1 Flavobacteriaceae bacterium | reverse complement strand
TTGGCCAACTAAATACTACAATATCGTTGTGTTTAATGTTCTGAAACCCTGGTAATCTGAAATATGGATATTCAAGTCCGCTATAATATGATTTTTTTGTTGTGAGTGGAATACGATCATGTAACATTGGTAAAGCTGCAGATGTCATTGGTGTGCGTGCTCCATAGTGAAACTTACTCACAAACAAATAGTCTCCCACTAAAAGTGTCTTCTCTAGTGACGAAGTAGGAATGGTAAAAGGCTGCATGAAATAGGTGTGTACTATGGTTGCGGCTACAATGGCAAATAAGATGGAACTGGTCCATTCGCCCGCTGAGGTTCTAGGTTTCAGACTTCTATCCTTGATGTGTTCAAGTTTTTGGGTGTAGTTTACAAAATAGATGTAAAACCCTAACGTAACCACCCCTAATAGTGTGTCTTTGTTCGTGTTATATTTAAAACTCCGTAAAGTTTCCACCCATACAACAGGGAGCATGATTAAATTTACAATAGGGACGAAAAGTAGGATAACCCACCACCATGGTCTATTAATAATTTTCATTAATATAACCGCATTGTAAACAGGAACACCTGCTTCCCAAGATTTTCGGCCTGCTGCAACATACATTTTCCAAGTGCCTAAAAAATGAATGACCTGAACTACTAAGAAAAATATTAACCAACCTGTAAATGTCATAATGTGTTTTATTTCTGAAAGGATGTACCCTTCGTAAATTTGCTCTGTTTCTACTTCAATTGCAATTTTCTATAATCGAAAAGGACTACAATATCCGTATTTTTATTTATTCTTTGTGTATTATTAAGTACACGATTTTGGATTTATGCTAACACGTCATTCATGCTAAAAACCCCTGTTTTATCTTGGAGCCATTCGGCAGCTATGATAGCGCCTTTGGCAAATCCATCCCTCGTATGAGCCTCATGTTTAATGGTTATGGTGTCCACTTCGGAACGATAGTTAACTATATGAGTGCCTTTTACATCATTAATGCGCTTGGCTGTGATATTTAAATCCTTCTCATTTTTAGTATCTAAACCCCACTTATTTTTTTCAGAATATTTCAAAATACCCTCTGCAATTGTAATAGCCGTTCCGCTAGGAGCGTCTAACTTTTGGGTATGATGAACCTCTTCAATATTAGCCTCATAATCCTGCCATGGTTGCATTAATTGTGCAAGTTTTTCGTTCAAATTAAAAAACAGGTTTACTCCAATGCTGAAGTTTGACGCATAAATGAAACTTCCGTTACTACCTTCACATTTTTTTAGCACTTCATCCATTTGTGATAACCAACCTGTGGTTCCACTTACAACTGGAATGTTTAGTTCAAAACAACGACTTATATTTTTGAAAGCTGTTTCGGGAACGGAAAATTCTATGGCAACATCGGCATGGGAGATATCTCCTTCAGACAAGGTGCTAGATGATTTGTAAATGATTGTGTGCCCTTTTTGAATGGCCAATCGTTCTATGGTTTTTCCCATTTTTCCGTAACCAAGTAGTGCTATGTTCATTTGATATGAAAAGTAAATGAGATTCCGTAATTGGCTTGTCTGTCTAAGGAATCCATATTTACATTAGGTAATAAAGACAGGTCATCGCTAATGTTATACTGCCTTAAATGAGCATCAACGTTGGCGTCAATAATATTCAGTAAGTAAAAGGCGATGGAAACTATGATACTTACATCACGGTTTCTACTAGCCGTCTTTTGAGCATCAATAAGTCGGTCTGTTGAGATTCCTTGAAACTCGTCGTCTTCAAACCCAGCGAGCCGTCTTTTATAGGCATCTCGAAAACGGTTATAATCTTTAGAATTTTGATTGTAAAAGTAAATTCCAGTTCCTATGCCAGCATAGATAATCGGTATCTTCCAATATCTTTTATTGTATGCCTGTCCCAAACCGGGTAATACAGCCGAGTAAAAAGCGGCTTTTGAAGGAGCAAGAGGGTCGTATTCAACTTGCGGAGTAAGGGTGTCTTTAATTACAAGTGTTCTTTCTTCTTTCACTTGAAGTGTGTCTGAAGTTTGAGCAACTAGCGAGTAACCTATACAAAGGAAGATATATAAAAGCCTATTTTTCACTTTTGATGAGGTTCAATATGCGTTGAAAGTCTTCCTCGTTGTTAAAAGGAACAATCATCTGTCCCTTCCCTGTTTTATTCGTTTTGATAGAAACCTTGGCGTCTAACAAGTCAGACAGTTCTCTACTTCCTTTAACAACAAAATGCGGAAGTGTTTTTTTAGTAGTCTTGGTTTTTTCTTTTGGTTCTTTATAGTGTCGAACCAAAGCTTCAGTCTCTCTCACCGAAAGTGAATTGCTTACAATTTTTTCGTAAATATTTAGTTGGTCGTTACTATTTTCAACATTTATCAAAGCACGACCGTGACCCATCGATATAAATCCATCCCGCATTCCAGTTTGAATGATTGGGTCTAACTTCAACAAACGAAGATAGTTCGTCACAGTAGATCGATTTTTACCAACACGCTCGCTTAATGTTTCCTGAGTTACTTCAATCTCTTCTATTAAACGTTGGTACGATAATGCAATTTCAATGGGGTCTAAGTCTTGACGTTGGATATTTTCAACCAATGCCATTTCTAAAGACTCTTGGTCATTAGCAATTCTTATGTAAGCAGGAATGGTAGATAATCCAATTAATTTGGAAGCTCGAAAACGGCGTTCTCCACTTACCAATTGGTACTTATTAAAGTCTAATTTTCGAACTGTAATGGGTTGGATTACTCCTAGTTCTTTAATGGAAGAGGCTAACTCACGAAGGGTCTCTTCATTGAAACTGGTTCTGGGTTGAAAGGGATTTACTTCAATGACCTCTAACTCAAGTTCAATAATACTACCTACGATAGTTTCGGCACCTTTGTCTTCAACCGATTTTATATCATTAGCGGGATCTTTCAGTAGTGCTGAAAGTCCTCGTCCTAAGGCTTGTTTTTTTGTTGCTTTCGCCATGAATCCTACGCGTTTTTCTCAATTAGTTCGTTTGCTAAACTTAAGTAATTATTGGCACCTTTACTACCAGCATCATAACTAATAATACTTTCTCCATAACTAGGTGCCTCACTCAAACGAACATTTCGTTGGATGATTGTTTGAAAGACCATCTCATCAAAATGCTTTTTCACTTCTTCCACTACTTGATTGGAAAGTCGCAAACGTGAATCGTACATTGTTAATAGTAAACCTTCAATATCCAAATCTGCATTATGAATTTTCTGAACACTCTTTATGGTGTTTAATAGTTTTCCCAAACCTTCCAAAGCGAAATATTCGCACTGAATTGGAATTAAAACACTATCTGCTGCGGTCAAAGCGTTTAGGGTTAACAGTCCTAGTGATGGTGCACAGTCAATGAGGATATAATCATAGTCGTCTTTGAGGCTTGTTATCACCTTCTTTAACATCGATTCCCTATCTTTTTTGTCAACTAATTCAATCTCAATAGCTACCAAATCTATATGAGCTGGAATAATATCTACATTGGGAGATTGAGTGGTAATAATTACCTCTTTTGCGCCTACCGTATGTTCCAAGAGTTGGTAGGTGCCTTTTTCAACACTTTCTACGTCAATCCCAAGTCCAGACGTGGCATTGGCCTGTGGGTCGGCGTCAATCAATAGCACTTTTTTCTCCAAAACTCCAAGCGAAGCTGCAAGGTTTACAGAAGTGGTAGTTTTTCCTACTCCTCCTTTTTGGTTGGCAATGGCAATTATTTTACCCACTAATTTATAGCAATTTTAAGAGTTAAAAATACAATTAATTATGACGATAGAAAATCTATTTTGTTAACACGAAGTGAACATTTATCGTATGCAATTTACATTGAGCTGTTTATCATGGGTTATCAATCAAACAGAGGATGAGATAGTTGATTTTATATTGTAATTTTATGCTTTGTACACGTTTAAATGAACCTGAAGCAACTAAATAGAAAAAAAGTGATTGGCATCTTGTTTTTAACAGGATGTGTTGCTTTTTGTATTTGGTATATACAACTTTCCAACAGGCATAAGGCCATTGTGAAAACTAAAATTTTGCACACTTTTGGTATCATAGACCCTAGTTGGGACATTCAGGAAAATGATGGTGAATTGGTGTTAGAATCCCCAGATTTATTAGTAGATGATATTTATCAATCTATGGATGGCCCACAAGCAGTACTTAATCTCAACCTTAATAAAGGGGGTAAGAAAGTGACATGGATTACGGGTTTTAAAGTTGAAGTTTTTAAAGAAGGCTCCCAAACGCATAACAATGACTTTTTGTGCCATACCAATATTGATTTTTATGATGCCGTTCATTATAAAAATTTGAAGTTGCCGAAGCGAATTAATACTCAGTATCCAAGATTAGGTACACTTTCCAATGGGATAAACGAACTCAATTTCCCTTCAGGATTTGGCTTTCCTGTTGCCAATGATGATGTATTTATTGTTGCATCCAGAACTTTAAATCACAATATAAAAGATGCATTCTTTAAAGTAAAACATCATATTAAATTGAGAACAGCAGGCAGTGAGGCATCTCTAAAGCCTTTGCGTCCCAAAGGATTGGTACTTATGTTACCTTACGACCTTGAAAACCCATACAACTCCAAGAACAACGACCCAAAGCTTTGTGCTCCTATCGATTTAAAAAACCATTCAGGACCAGGGGTCGACGGAATTCCATTGTCGGCTCATTGGAAATTGCCAGAAGGGAAAACTCGCTATGAGTTTGATGTTACTTATCAGTTGTATTTGCAGGAGGATACTACGATTCATGCTATGGCAGCCCATTTGCATCCAGGTGCCGAAACCTTTATACTATATGATACTACGGAAGATAAACCTGTTTATGTTTTCAATTGTGAGAATTACACCAATAAGGTAGGTTTAAAAAATGTTCCTAGTTATTCAAGTGAAGAAGGTATTTTATTGAAAGCTGACCATTCGTACAAACTCATTTTGGAAACCTACAATCCATCTACCGATTTTCGAGACATGATGGCGGTACTTTTTTTTATACCTATATGATAGTGAAATGGACAATCATTTAACCGCTAATAATCTAGTGAGTCGTTAAAATTTGAGGTTTACTTCAATTGCAAATGAATATGATCATCGTGTCGTACCGCCTGACATCCGTGAAAACGAATTTTTTCATGTTTCAATCCCAAACGGTGTTTTAGGTGAGGCTCAATAAACACCTTTCCAATCGCTGGTTGTTTGAGTATGGCATTCATTAGTGATTTTGTTCCTTTTTCTGAAAATAGGATGTCTTTGTTAATACTTCCAAACGTCATGTATTTTTGAATATCGTATTGCCAACTCCCTGTTGACTTACATTTCTTTATCTGGTTGTACTCTTTGGGTTTTGGACCTTCAAATACTCCATAGCCACTAACTGATGGTTTTTTATTGGTAATAATTCCGTCAGTTTCGTATATCAAGCTTATGTCAAGTTTTTTACCATCGTTGTGACTCAAATGTGGTAATAATGGAAATTTATTGAGAAAGGGAAAGTTAGCGTCCAAGTAAAATATTTTGGCTTTTGGGTGTTTTTTATTGAATTCTGAAGCGATATCGGCTAGCAATACGTTCATTTCTGGTCGTACATAATTCCGATTTGCAAGGCTATAAAAAATAGATTGGGATTCAATCACGTCTGTAGTAATAATACGTTCTCTTCCGAAGAAGGGAGCAATGTTAGGAACAATCAAATAGGTGAAAATAAAATATATTCCGAAGAAGTAAAGATACTTTCCCAATTTCTTATTTCCGAAGAACATAAGGGTGAGCAAATATAAAATACCGCCAATTTGCGTAATCGCAGTAAGCAATACAAAAAGGAATAACCGAAAAAGAAACCTGAGGGTTTTCAAATAGTAGGCTTTGTATTTAGAACGTGTTTGTTTATGGTTAGTTGCGTGGTTAAGCAACTAATTTAGCAAATAGAAACCGAATAGAAAATAAGTGAGGATTCTCGTAAGTAGGCTAAGAACCAGGTAATTAATTATACGCGTTGTTGTAAAACGTATTTTCATAAATCTAAAATCCCGAATGTTTCTGTATATGGAATATCAATACTAATTATATCGAATTTGGGGTTAGTTCCTTTCTTTAATAAAGCCAAAGTGTTTTTTGAACGAACGTCAGAAGTTACGAAATGACTAATAGTTTTATCTAAATCAGATTGAGCAAAAGGTTTTGAATCATTGGGAATTATTGCTCGAGGTGATAGTTTTTCCACATTGATTTTGTTTTCCGTAAAAATAATTTTGGCAAATTCACCTGCTTTTTCGGCGTCTTTTAAGTTAAACGGAACAATTTGGACATTTTTTAGAGGTAAATCTTCAAGTTTTCCGAGAACACAATATTCCGCAATACTGATTGTAGAAACTTTTAGAGCTATTTCATTTTCCAAGAAATATTTAAAATAACCAATAGCGTGTGAGTGAAGTGGGTCTTCGTCATTAAGAAGTCTAATAAAAAAACTTGTATCTAATAAAACACTATGCATCATATCCACCTCTTAAATTTAACAACCATTCATCAGGATTAATGCTATTCCAGCTTTTTTTCGCTTTTTTAATTAGTGAATTCAGATAGTCGCTGTCAAATTTTGGCTGGTAATCAATCAGTTCTAATAAAGAAAGTGATTTTGTGTCAATTTCACCAGTCTCAATATTTTGTTTTCCACTCGCTCTAACACCAAATTTTTTATAAAGTAAATTTTCTTCTCTCTCCTTTAAAAATTCCTCTCCAGTTTCAATTGATAAGTATCCATAATCTTGAGTATCTAAATGGATATTAGCTTTACTTTTTCCACCAGCATCTTTTAGGATACCATAAAAGTAGAATTCCGCTTCAACCCAAATATTTTCTGTTCTAAAATATTTAGTTGAAGGATTTATAGTTAATTCATAGTCGTCTTTGAGGGAAGTTTTTATTTGAAATTCGTAATTTTTCTGACGTGATAAATTTTGAATATTTTCAATTGCTCTCGCAGTTTTTAATTCCAGAAAATCTATAGATTCATTGGCTTGAACTTGCCCTAACACAGCACTAAAACCTATTACTGTTTGAATAGTTGTTTTAAACAAATGTCTAACAGAACCTTCTTGAATATCATAAGTAATGATAGGCCTATCTTTCTTATTGTTAGGATATAGTAAGTCCTCAATATTTTGCAAAATCGTTGCTATATGCTTAATATCGTAGTTGTCTGGACTTAAACTTTGATTGCCTGATTTCCCTATAACTCGGATTTCTATATCTCCAATTTTTTCCACAATTCAAAGATACAATTATTTTAATATGGTTTATTGGATTGTTTTTCCAATATGTTTTACAACGGGAAATACAAAGCTTTTATTATGTAATTTGAAAGGCAAAAAATCGCGATTTCTTTCTAGCCTTAACCATCATTTCAAGCATATCCCACATTTCTTCTGGCACGTCTTCGAGTAAGTTAAACTGTCCAGCACCTTTAAGCCATTCACCACCATCCAATGTAACGACCTCACCATTTACATATGCCGAGAAATCTGAAACTAAGTAAGCAGCTAAATTTGCTAATTCTTGATGGTCACCTACTCGTTTGAGCGGTACTTTTTTTGCAAGGTCAAACTTCTCTTTGAGGTCGCCTGGAAGCAAACGATCCCATGCACCTTTGGTAGGGAAGGGGCCGGGGGCAATCGCATTAAATCTCATTCCATATTTTGCCCATTCTACAGCTAAAGAACGTGTCATTGCTAACACTCCAGCTTTTGCCGTTGCACTAGGGACAACATAAGCAGAACCTGTCCATGCATATGTGGTTACAATATTTAAGACCGTTTTATTGGTCTCTTTTTTGTTAATCCAATGTTTCCCAAAAGCCAATGTACAGTTTTTGGTTCCTTTTAGAACAATATCAATAATAGTATCAAAAGCATTGGCAGAAAGTCGTTCCGTTGGAGAAATAAAGTTTCCAGCCGCATTATTTAACAATACATCTACGCTCCCAAAAGCATCAACAGAAGCCTTTACCATGGCTTCCACTTGATCGTAATGTCGCACATCGCACTGAACGGGTAATACTTTTCCTCCAGTGGCTGCTTCTAATTCTACTTTTACGTTTTCAAGCTTCTCCATATTTCGAGAAGTAATCACAACATTAGCACCCAACTCAAGAAAGTAGGTCGTCATTGATTTTCCCAATCCGCTACCACCACCTGTAACTACAATTGTTTTCCCTTTTAAAGCGTCATCGCGCAGCATTTTTGCCTTTAAATCCATCGAGTGTGTTTTTATGAGGTAAAAATAAGAAATATTATGCTCGCATAGGAGTATCTAAATTAAAACTCATGTCATATTCAGTAAAGTTGACAAACTTAGATTATCAGATTATCTATGTTTTGAGAGAAGAGTATTCTGTTTTTAGTCGCCATTCATAAACAACGATAAGTATGTTTTGCGTTTGTCTTCAGTGTTTTGTTACTTCTTTCAAAAAAATATGGGAGCAATAGGGTAATAAAATTTTCTATTTCTTAGCACTATTTCTCAGGCGCAAATTGTAGATATCCCTGATGCAAATTTTAAGTTTCAATTGGTAAATACACCTTGTGTTGATACTAATTTTGATCAAATTACTGAATTTGACGTCGACACCAATAATGATGGTGAAATTCAAGTGAGCGAGGCGGAGTCCGTAGTTGGGGGGTTACCTGTTCCTTTACAAAGTACTTATAAGTTTATAAAGAAATAATTCAGAGTTAGATGAAATCCCAAAGTCAGAGGTGTAAAGTGGTTAGCCAAATGCAAATAAAATGTTACTTTTCGTTCTTAGGCTTTGGATTTTTTATAAACGACACAATGTTTGAACCTAGAATCACCAGCTACTTTCGGGTGCATAAACGTACCAATGAACTCCATTCCAATCTTTTTCATTATGGATTCAGAACCTTTGTTTAGGTCAGGGCAATAGGAGTAAACTTCTGTTAAGCCAAATTCATTAAAGGCAGCTTTCAAACAAATACTAGCTGCTTCGGTGGCATATCCTTTCCCCCAAGCAGAACGTGCTAATCGCCATCCAATATCAACGGAAGGAGTGTATTTGCTTTCGAAAGTTTGAAGTTTTAAACCGGTAAAACCAATAAATGTACCTGTAGCAAGTTCGTCCATGGCAAAATAAGTATACCCAAAATCGTTATAATGCTTTTTAAAGTTTTCGATGGTTATTTGTACTTCTTCTTTGGTTAACGTATTTGGGAAATACCGCATGACTTCAGGGTCTTGAGACATGGTGGTAAATGGTGCAATGTCACTTTCTAA
>JAESTG010000336.1 GCA_016763715.1 Flavobacteriaceae bacterium | reverse complement strand
TTATGGAGATCTACCTTGTTATAATTTTCTTCGGAAAAATCTCCGACTACGAAATCTTCAAAAATATCTTTAGCTAATAATCCCGCATCAACGGCCTTTTGCATTTCGTTTTTTAGTTCTTCTATAGAACCGATACAAATTTCTTCTTTGCCATCTTCAGTTCTCCAAAGTGGTAATGGGATACCCCAATAACGTGAACGAGAAAGGTTCCAATCGTTTGCATTGGCTAACCAATTTCCAAAACGTCCTTCGCCCGTTGATTTTGGCTTCCAGTTGATGGTTTTATTAAGTTCGTGCATGCGATCCTTAAACGAAGTCGCTTTAATAAACCAAGAATCTAATGGATAATAAAGAATAGGTTTATCGGTACGCCAGCAATTAGGGTAACTATGGACGTATTTTTCTACTTTAAAGGCCTTGTTTTCTATTTTTAGTTTGATAGCAAGTTCAACATCGACACTCCTTTCGGGTGCTTTGCCGTCATCATAATATTCATTTTTTACATATTTACCTCCAAATTCACCCATCTCTGATCGAAAACGACCTTGCAAATCTACTAACGGAACTAAATTTCCGTTTTCGTCTTTTACTAATAATGGCGGGACTTCTGGAGTCGCTTCTTTAGCTACTTTGGCATCGTCGGCTCCAAAAGTAGGTGCGGTATGTACAATTCCAGTACCATCCTCAGTAGTCACAAAATCTCCTGCGATTACTCTAAAAGCGTTCTCTGGGTTATCGTTTGGTAATGCGTGGTCCAATAATTGTTCATAGCGAATATCTATGAGATCTACTCCCTTGAATTCTTTTAGAAGAATAAAAGGAATCTTTTTATCCGTTTTCTGGTAAGCTTCTAAATCTTTTTCACTCTCTGCTTGCTCATATTTTCCACTCAATTGTTTTCCAACCAAATTTTTGGCCAAGACTATATGAATTGGTTCAAAGGTGTACTGATTAAAAGTTTTTACCAATACATAGTCTATTTTTGAACCTACAGTGAGTGCTGTATTACTTGGCAATGTCCAAGGCGTTGTTGTCCAAGCTAATAAATATACACTTCCGAAGCCAGTCAAAAAATCAGGCAAACTAGAATCAATCGTTTTAAACTGAGCAACTACAGTGGTGTCTGTAACATCTTGATAAGTACCTGGCTGATTCAGCTCGTGCGAACTTAAACCAGTACCCGCCTTTGGAGAATAGGGTTGGATGGTATATCCCTTGTACAGTAAATCTTTGTTATAGATCTGCTTCAGCAACCACCAAACCGTTTCCATATACTTGGGCTTATAAGTCACATATGGATCTTCCATATCTACCCAGTAACCAGATCGTTCGGTCATTGCGTTCCAAACATCGGTATAGCGCATAACGGCCTTTCTGCAAGCTGCATTATAATCTTCTACGGAAATCTTCTTTCCAATATCCTCTTTGGTAATACCCAATTCTTTCTCGACACCTAGTTCGATGGGTAAACCGTGGGTGTCCCATCCTGCTTTTCGGTCTACTATAAATCCTTTTTGGGTTTTAAAACGACAAAAAATATCTTTTATAGCGCGAGCCATTACGTGGTGAATCCCAGGTAATCCATTGGCAGATGGAGGCCCTTCAAAAAACACAAACGGCTCTGCTCCTTCACGAATGGCAATACTCTTCTCGAAAATGTTTTCACGTTTCCAAAAATCGAGTACCTCATTGGCCAAATTGGGAAGGTCTAACCCCTTGTATTCCTTAAATTTTGTGCTCATCTGCTATTGTCTTGAAATAAGGTTGCGAAAGTAAGGAATATTAGGGGAAAAGCCCACAAATATTGCTTCTGGCATAGAAATTAATGCAACCTTAATCCCTTGGAAATAAGACATTTTAACAAAAGGTAGCGATCTCACTTTATGAAATACTAATGAAAGCTATGCCCTTTGGAATCTAAGCTCCTCAGAATGTTCAATCGTATCACCATTTGGGAACGTATCAATCTCCATTCGAGTGATGCGCAATTGATTCTCAAATTTATTGTCTTCTAAATCGAATTTCCACGGAATATTCTGTCGTTTCATCGCCTGTTTCCTCCCTATATTCTTGCATCAATCTAATTTCATTTTCATTGAATACAATAAAGATGTAAGTTCCATTATCAAAATTATCTGAATCAAAACCACTCAAAGTAATGGTTTGTTCATTTGCATCAAGTGTGAATGAACCACTTTCTCCCAAAACTCTTATTACCTCGGTGAGAGTTGTATTAGTTCCATCTGTCATTGTGATTATTTTTCTGAACGCACCACTAGTCGTAAAAGTCCCGTCCTCTAAAAAAGTAATCTCTCCATCATAAGTGTCCGCAGTCGTTGTTGTAGTCACTGTAACTGGAAACCCCTGAAAAACACCATTAATAACTTTATTAGATTCAAAAAAAGTATGATCATAAGAGCCAATAAGGTTCTCCACACTCAATAAAAAGGAATCCTCACCACCACCGTCGTCTTTTTTACAGCTTACAAGTGTGAGAATAGAAATAAAAATAAGTAAGAGTTTGGTTGACTTCATGGTTTTAATTTTTGATAAATATAAGGGGTTTTTTAACCCATTTATTTTTAAAACAAAAAAATTAATAACCATTTTACTAACACTACCCCAACAGAAACACATCTATAAATTACGGAAAAGAAGTAATTATTTCAAGTAAACTATGCAATCGCAACACGAAAATTAAATATAGTTTTAACTATTAATAATGGGGACAACCCTACTTCAACTATGAAGCTTTAATTTCCATTTGTATATGTAACTTCCTTGCATTTTTTGGTTGAAATTAATATACCCTATTGGTAGTTAAAAATGATTAAAACTCGCACCCTACAATGAGGATGAAGATGGTGTATTTGTATTGGGCAATGATATGGGTGCGAGTGATATCATTTAGTGCTTTTTATTCATGCCTTTTACTAAGAATGCTTCTCCACCAAAAGGCTAGACGATCAACGTGCTAGAGTAATACAGACTGGCTTATATTTTAGGCTAGTCACAGATCCGCTAAACCCTTTATCTGGTGTTGCCGTAATAAACGATTTGGATGGCGCACCTATTAATGGAGGACCCTGGTGTATTAATGTGAATGCTGCTGGTAATTCCTGTTTAGAGTTTGGTGGTTTATTAGCCATCAATGGTCAATTCTATAACAATTCAAACAGTAGAAATGGCGCCTATCAAAACTACCTTAATACAGCGTCAGATTATGTAAAGTTAGGCCCTGGCACCTATATCGCCTTATTTGCTGCACAAATGGCAATTGGAAGTACCATTGGAGCTGGTGCAGCCAAACTTTATTTAGGCTCTGGAAAAGACGACTTACAAATTATTGCACATTACGTTCTGGGTATATCTTGCTGGAAGGCGCAGCCTAACAGAGTGCAAGATTGCTGTGGCTTCTTGAAGATATACTTTGTTGTTGGTCGTTTGCTAAAGGGGCACGTAACACGCTAAATAAATATAAACCAAAGATC
>JAESTG010000335.1 GCA_016763715.1 Flavobacteriaceae bacterium | reverse complement strand
TTTATGATGTAGGTATAATATCATATAAATTAAAAAGAAAGACCAACTAGCTAGTTGGTCTTTCTTTTTAATTTATATGATATTATACCTACATCATAAACCTTCAGGGTAAGAAACCACATAATCTGTAGCCTTTGCTACTTGTCCAGCTTCGTGAAAATTTGAACCATAGGTAGCGTCAATTGCTTCCAAGAATTTATTAGCCATTAAGGCATAACCTCTCGCTGTTAAATGCACTCCATCCAAACCTATCAAACCACCAAAAACCAAACTCGTATCCATTGTGAAATCGTCGAAAGCAATTCCTGTAGTGGAGGCTTGCTCTAAAATGGCTTTTAAATCAACAAATGCTAAGTTTTTAGAATTAGCTATTCCTTCTATAGTAAGGTTATAAGCATCTGTCGCTGTTATAACGGCTTGAGTTTCTGTGGCAGTAAGCACCCATTGGTCCTCCAAAGGAACTGAAACTCCATTAATAAGCAACGGGTCGTTATTAACCAATGTCCCAATAAAAGAGGCTCCTGGTAAAACGACCAAATCGTTGGCTGTTGTCTGTCTGTAACTTGGCAAACCCAATGCACTTAAATCTGTTAAATCTTCATCTACAAGTACTACCGCATTATTCCCTTCGACAAAAACTATAGTTCGTGCAGCTCGTTCATCTGCAGATATAAGTCCTGCGCCTTCTGCTTGTAAAAGGCCTCCATTATATTGTGCATACGCTCCATTAAGAACTCCAGCTGTCGCGGCATCCAAAGGCACCGGATTAAATGGCACTGTTGTGAAATATGGTAAGCTCGTCACATAAGGTACTGTTGTAATAGCTCCTTTTGCTCCATTTGCAGTTAATGCATTAACTATCAAATCTAATGTGCCTGCAAAAACTGTTGGATCTGTTATATCATCTTTACCATAAGTTGAAGGATCAAAATTTCCAGTTTGGTCTATACCTAACCCACCAGAAGTTGCAAAACTTAAAACATCATTTCCTCCCATTTCTGACAAAGTGAAAAAACTGGCATTTTGTGCTAACACATCTTCCAACATAGAGGCATTTGGACTTGAAGCCATTCTTGCAAAATAAGGATTCGCTTGTCCTGTTGCTACTCCAGCAACATTACCGTAACCATTCGCTAATAAATGAAAACTCTTCGCCCCAGGGACACCCATATTACTAAAAGATCCAGACAAGATGTTAGTCACTTCCGTAGTAGGAGTTGCATCCAACAAAGCTGGTCCAGCACCATTAAAGAATAAACGTGGGTTAGCAATTTGCACCCCACCTAAAAGTAATCCACCAATATTATCATTCATAAGAGGCTGGGTAAATTCTCCTCCTCCAAGGGCTGAAAACTGTTGTGATAGAATGTTAGGAAAAGAATTCTCTTGACTTGCCATAAACAAGGCGCCATCAGTAAAGCCCGCAGTGAAAGAAGCTCCAACCGAAATGAATTTTGAAAAATCAGCAGTCCCAGCTGTAAGCGGCACTACTTCTTCCGCCATATCATCTGCACTATCATCTGTTTCACAAGCCGTAAAGGCTATAGCATCATTAATAACCATAAATATTTTGTATTCATAAGAATAAGTTTAGAATGTTGTATCTGTTATAAATTATTAATCGTCCAAGAAACATAGTACATAGAACCAACATACCCTGTTCCAAAGGCGGTAAAGTATTCGTCCATCAATAGATTGGTAGCTCCTATTTTAAATTGAGACTTTAAGAAACTAGGTACTCGATAATTGATTTGTGCATCTATTACATGAAAAGATGGCACCTGACCATCGCCAAAGGAAGCTTCCCATTCATAGGTATCACTCCATCTCCAAGCAGTGTTAAAACCAAAGTTCTTAAACAACTCTCTATTTCCAAAAGTCGCTTTTACTTTATGTTCGGGAGTGTTAAAACTAGTTCGAAAATCTGGATTAGCCTCCGTATCAAAATCTAAATGGGCATATGTATAATTTCCGCCTAAATCAAAATTTCCTAATATTTTGGTGCTTACACCAATAGCCGCCCCATAAGAATTCACATCTGCATCTGAATTGGTATATGTTTGATAAACCTGTGAGTCTCCACTGCTTATCGCTGCTAGTGCAAGAGGAGTGCTTGTTCCTGGAAGGTTTTGCGTTAACTGAACATCTCCATAGAAAGGTGCAATTACGGTTTCGTTAGCCAAGAAATCTTTATAAGCATTGTAATATCCACTCATATCGACAATTATCTTTCCTAGCTTCCCTCTATATCCTAACTCAAAAGAAGTTACCTGCTCAGGTTTAACAAGACTTGAATTGGCAATTTTCAATTCCGAAACGTCGCCAGTTTCAGAAAACCTAAGAACTGAAGTTGCTAAAAAGGAATTGTTATAGGCGCCCTGACCATCAAATTGAATAGTACTAGCTCCTAAAATGGCCTGCCCAGTTGAGCTTAAACCATATGTTCTTATATCTCTTGCAGGATTATCTGGCGCGCCACCTACCAATACAGCTCTCCCTACATCTAGTCCTATATATAGGTCTTGTGTAGTAGGGTTTCTGAAACCAGTTTGGAAGGAAGCTCTAATATTATGATTTTGCTTTTCTCCTAGATTATATCCCAAAGCGACTCTTGGAGAGAAAAAACCATCGAATAATTCAGACTTATCGTAACGAACCGATGCTGTTAATTTTAAACGCTCATCTTCTAGAAATTTTTTCTGTAACTGAGTATATACTCCAACCTCTGAATAACTAATTGGACCATCAACGTCTGTATAAACAGTACCAAAGGAGTTTAACTCATATGTTCTATATGACCCGCCAACTTGAATATCAGCAAAGTCTACTAAGTGAGAAAAATTATAATTGGCATCCGCATGATAGATTTTTGAGTTATCCTGAAACTTGGAACCCGTAGATAAATCGGAATCATTAATGCTTCTATCCAATGCTTTTTGAAATTCTTCCGACCCTGGCTCAAAGCGACCTGTATCAGCTGTTTGACGTGCTAAAACATGAGCTTGATCTGGCAACAAACCTGCCAAAGAACCCTGTACAAATGCTCCTACATATTCACCAAACCAAGTTTGATCTGGTTTCCAAGCACGATTTATATTAATTCCTGTGAAAACCATATCGTAAGAATCTCCAGCATTATCTTCTGTGATATAACCTCGTACAAAAAAGTTGTCATTTCGTATTTCCAATTTGTGTTGCTGCAAAAAGAAATTATCAATAGCATACCTATTAGCTCCTTGATAAATAGTAGATCCTGTTCCTACTTTACCCACATAGGCAATTTCCAAATCATTAGCCCAAGGTCTAAAAAAGAGTCCCCAATCGGCTTTTACGCTTTCAGCTTCATAATCGGTTAAATTCTCTTCTAGATATCCTGTTCTACTTACATCTACTGATGGCACAAGAGCCTCAGCACCTGATGGAAGAATTCCTAAACCTACTAAGGCTTCGGCAACCCCTCTAATATTAGTACTTACCTCATCACCATATATGTTTACCCCATCGTAATCAATAGCGTTACGATCTAAGCCTCTATTTAATTTATCCGTTGTGTTATTTGCCGCCCAATCTGTTCCTCTAAGGTATCCAAAATTGACCTTGGCCGCAAAATGTTTGGTAAATTTGTGAGCAACTCGAATACCAAAATCAGTATATGAATTATCGCCTGCAGCTTCTTGAGAAGTGATTCCTTGTTTAAAATAAACACTTATTCCTTCTACATCATAAGGGCTTTTACTTCGCATAAATAAAACTCCATTGAATGCATTAGCTCCATAAAGGGCCGAAGCAGCTCCAGCAAGCAATTCAATACTTTGAACATCAGTTTCGGTCATCCCCAGTAAGTTTCCAAGGGGGAAATTTAGAGCAGGTGCTGCATTATCCATCCCATCGACCAATTGCATAAAACGCGAATTATCGAAAGCTGCAAAACCACGAGTATTAATTGACTTAAACGTCAAACTATTTGTGTTTACATCTACCCCTTTCAGGTTTTCCAAAGCATCATAGAAATTGGCAGATGCTGTATTCCTTATTTCTCGAATTCCCATCCGCTCTATAGTTACAGGGGATTCAAAAATTCGTTCTGGTGTTCTTGACGCAGAAATAACAACTTCATCTAATTCACTACCTTCTAATAAGGTAATATTAAATGTCTGGTTGTCTTCAGTGACTTGTTCTGTAGTGGCTTGAAAACCGATACTACTAATTTGAATTTCAAATGGCGGGGGCAGATTGACGGTTAATGTGAAATTTCCATCAAAATCGGCAGCCGCTCCAATGGAAGCTCCGACGACGATAATATTAGCGCCATTAACTGGAACTAAAGATTCATCTACAATTTTTCCATTGATTGTTGTTTGTGAGTGTGCAAATCCGCAGAAACACAAACAAATGAGAGTAACAATTGCCTTCATGTAAGTTGGTTGTTTTTTGTTTAGTTGTCTAAATATATGAAATTTAGAGGTCTTTCACTGAGGAACCTACAATTCTAGTCATTTTTTATGATGAAACCGCAACTGAAATGATGGGTAGGCATAGCTCAATTTAGGTAAAATAGACCACTAATTTTGATTCAAAAAATGAGAGACCTCTTCAAAGAAACTGACTGGATTATCTGCGTGAAGCCAATGTCCAGCTCCCACA
Source organism: Flavobacteriaceae bacterium (assembly GCA_016763715.1). The sequence continues at coordinate 9,229 of JAESTG010000335.1, read as the reverse complement.
ATAGTTGTTATTTGTGATTCAGGAAACTGTTGATTTATAGCTAGTTCATCCATTTGCTCAACGTATCCCGAAGTCTCGCCCCGAACAAATAAAGTTAAGCCGGGATAAGTTCTGTCTAGTGGTAGTGCTTTTCCAATTTCGTCAATAGCCTCTATGAGTACTGATAAATTAATTCGCAAACCTAATTGACCTTTCTCTTTCCAAAATAAATTCTTCAGTAAAAATAATCGAGTCCCCGTGTCCTTTATATATGTAGACAAAACATTTTCTGCTTGACCTCGAGTCTTTATTTCAGAAAAATCCAAACTTGACAATGCTTTCAAAATATCTTGATGATGTGATGGATATGATTTGGGCGCAATGTCCGCAATAATTAATTGCTTAACCATATTTGGGTAGGTTGTCGCAAACTCCATTGCCGTTTTTCCTCCCATAGAATGCCCTAACAAAACAATGTCTTCCAATTGATGGTATGCACAATATTTTTTTAAGTCTTCGGATAAGAGAGTATAATTGAAGTTGGGATCGTGAAAACTTCGTCCGTGATTACGCTGATCTACCAAATGCAATTGATACCCTAACTCACTAAATTTTTTAGCCAATGATTTCCAATTATCTCCCATGCCCAAAAAACCGTGTAGAATAATAAAGGGTTGGCCTTCGCCAATAATTCGCGAGTGTAGTAGCTCCATGATTACACTAATTTTGCCAAATAACTTTTGATTACTGGCTCAAGACCCTGATACAATGCTTCATATATGAGTGCATGCCCTATAGAAACTTCCAATAAATGAGGAATGTTTTGTGAAAAGAACTGAATATTACCCAATGACAAGTCATGTCCTGCATTAATACCTAAACCCAACTTATTTGCCAAAACCGCACATTGAGTATACGGCTCTATCGCTTTTTCATTACCCAAACCATATTGGTGCGCAAATTCTTCAGTATATAATTCAATGCGATCTGCTCCTGTATTTGCAGCTCCCTCTATCATTTCAGCAACAGGGTCCACAAAAATAGAAGTGCGGATGTTGTTTCTTTTACATTCTGAAATAATTTCAGTTAAATACGCCCTATGCTTCAGTGTATCCCACCCAGCATTGGAGGTAATTGCATCAACAGCATCTGGCACCAAAGTAACTTGAGTAGGTTTAATTTTCAAGACCATATCTATAAAAGCATCCTTCGGGTTTCCCTCTATATTATATTCAGTAGTTACAACAGGTTTCAAATCGAAAGCATCTGCATATTGTATATGTCGTTCATCTGGCCTTGGATGAACCGTCACTCCTTGAGCACCAAACTTCTGTACATCCTTAGCCACTTGTACTAAATTTGGCATATTTCCACCTCTTGCATTTCGAAGGGTAGCTATTTTATTGATATTTACACTTAACTTTGTCATTCAGAAAAATTAAAAGACAAAAATACGAAGATGCACTTCGGTTTTACATCTTAATTTTAAGTAATTTGCATAAAAACTAAGCCTTTGAACACCTTAGACTATTTAATAAATGACATTAAACCTTTCGAAATAAATTCGAATATAGGCGAGGTGCAAACTGCTTTTAATCAGCTCACCTATTCACATATTCCAGTTTCCAAAGATGGAGTTTATATGGGATGTATTTCAGAAACAGACGCACACTGCTTTGAAAGCAAAAAGACCATCATGGATTATCAATATGCACTGGAGGCTTTTCATGTTACAAAACAAACTAATTGGCTTGATATTTTGGAAGCATTTGCCATGAATGCGTCCAACATTATGCCCGCTTTAGATGAAAATGGTAATTATCTTGGTTATTATGAGCTAGGAGATATTATGGATTTATTCAACGACACCCCTTTTCTAAATGAAGCTGGAGGCATTATAGTTATTGAAAAAGGAAGTTCCGACTATTCTTTTAGTGAAATATGCCAAATTATAGAAACGAATGATGGTAATATTTTAGGAGTGTTTATTTCTAAAATTGAAAATGACGTGACTCAAGCGACTATTAAAATTGGTCATACTGGAATGAATGCCATCGTGCAAACCTTTCGTAGATATGGATATAAAATTGTAAGTGAACATCAGGAAGACAAGATGCTTGAAAATTTAAAAGAACGTTCGGACTATTTAAACCGATACCTAAATATTTAGACATGAAAATAGGTGTCTACGGACAATTTTATAACGAGCATTCTGAAAATTACATTCAGTTCATCCTTGATGCACTTCAAAATTATAATGCCGAAGTATGTATAGAAGCCAACTTTCTTGAGATTATAAAATCGCACCAAGGAATTTCAGATGATTTTTCAGACCTACCCACTTTCACTAGTTTGGATGCTTCTTACGACTTCTTCTTTAGCATAGGAGGAGATGGAACGATTCTGAAATCGGTCACATTTGTTCGAGACTTAGGCATCCCAATTGTTGGAATTAATAGTGGGCGCCTTGGCTTTTTAGCTACTATTCAGAAGGAGAAAATCACAGAAAGCATTCAAAATATACTTCAGAGAAATTTCTCTGTTTCTGAAAGAAGTCTGCTTTCTATTGAAACCAGTCCAGAAAATTCACAACTTCAACCTCTCAATTTTGCTTTGAATGAAATTGCAGTGAATAGAAAGAATACAACTTCCATGATTAAAGTGGAAACATTTGTCAATGGCGAATACCTTACTTCTTATTGGAGTGATGGTCTAATTGTGGCAACACCCACTGGATCTACTGGCTATTCGCTAAGTTGCGGAGGGCCTGTTATTGACCCCAGCACCAATAGTTTAGTTATCACTCCAATTGCTCCACATAATTTGAATGCACGACCATTAGTTATTCCCGATGATTGTGTTATAACTTTAAAAGTGTCGGGGAGAGAAGAAAATTATTTAGTTTCTTTAGATTCTCGCATCGCTACTCTAGAAAACGAAACAGTCATTACAATTAAAAAATCCCCCTTTACTATAAAATTGGTACAACTGCTTGATGATAGTTTTGTGAAAACCCTGCGGGAAAAATTATTGTGGGGGGAAGACAAACGTAATTAGACAATAAAAGGCCTTAAAATTTGTTAATCAACTGAGACAATTTTGCTTAAAATATTGTGAAGCAAAGCTAATTACTATATTTGCAAACTTTTAGGGAATATGAAGCATTTCGCAATTGTAATTTTAATCGTGTTAACTGCACAACTTGGATTTTCGCAAACCTATGAAATAGGGGCTCTAGTTGGCGGCACAAATTACATTGGTGATGTAGGAAGAACAACCTATATCGCGCCAAATAATTTTGCGTTTGGTGGAATCTTTAAATGGAACCGAAGTCCTAGACATTCTTTTAGAGGTTCTATAATGATTGCCAAAGTAACTGGCAATGACTCAGACTCAAGCGAAGAACGACGGAAGCAGAGAGGATATGAGTTTGAAAATACAATAAGTGAAGTTTCCTTAGGCTTAGAATATACCTTCTGGGATTTTAGCATGTATTCTGGAAGACCTCAACATACTCCTTATTTATATACAGGACTCACTTACTTCTTTTATGACGCGCTTTATAAAAGAGGAAATGACAATATTGTATCTTATGATAGTGCTGGCTCGGTAGCTATTCCAATGGTGGTTGGCTACAAAACTACCGTAGGAACAAAATTTGTTCTTGGGTTTGAAGTTGGGGTTAGATACACCTTTACAGATAACATTGATGGAAGTAACCCAGACATTGGTGGTGTGGAGAACCAAGAAATTCTTAAATTTGGAAATATTAATAGTGACGACCGGTATGTTTTCACAGGTTTAACATTAACGTTTACCTTTGGGCGAAAACCATGTTACTGTAACTTCTAAAATGAGCCTTGAAGAGCAAATAGACAAAAACAAACTCCCTCGACACCTTGCTGTTATCATGGATGGTAATGGTCGTTGGGCAAAAAAACAAGGACTTTTTCGCTCTATTGGTCATGAAAATGGGACTAAGGCAGTTCGAGAGATTGTTGAAACCTGCGCGGAACTTCCTATCCCTTACTTAACACTTTATGCTTTTTCAACTGAAAACTGGAATCGACCAAAAATTGAAGTAGATATGCTCATGCGGCTTTTAGTTTCTTCACTTAAAAAAGAAATTAAAACACTTACAAAAAGCAACATCAAATTAAACGCAATTGGCAACCTTGACGCCCTACCCAAAAAGGCTCGTACTGAATTGCTTGACGTGATAGACAAGCCAAAATCTAACTCTAGAATGACCCTTACTCTAGCTTTAAGCTATGGTTCAAGAGAGGAAATCATAAAAACTATTAAAGAGATTAGCCTTAAAGTTAAAAATAACCTAATTTCGCCGTCAAATATTGATGAATCGGTTATTAATAATCATCTTTACACACGTGATTTACCTGACGTAGATTTATTAATTCGCACGAGTGGTGAGCTCCGAATTAGTAATTTCCTTTTATGGCAAATTGCGTATGCTGAATTGTATTTTACCGAAACACTTTGGCCGGACTATCGAAAAGACCATCTTTTTGAAGCCATTTTAAATTATCAAAACAGAGAAAGAAGATTTGGAAAGACGAGTGAACAACTTAAACCATAGGACCTCAGCTTATTTTTACCGTACCCTTTATTGTGCATTTCTTATTACAATGGGAACGATATGTAGTCTTACCGCTCAACAGAAGGAGTTAGATTCGGGAATAAAGTACACCATCAATAGTATTACTGTATCCGGAGAGCAAAGTTTCAACGAAAAAACGGTCATCGCATTTACCGGCCTCAAAATTGGGGATCGCATCTATATTCCTGGCGAAAAACTAAGTGCAATAACCAAAAAATTATGGGAACAAAACCTGTTTAGTGATATTGCATTCTACGTCACAAATATTGACGGAAATGGAGTGGATCTAGAATTGTATATCGTAGAACTTCCTAAGTTAAATGAAGTTACCATTGAAGGGATTCGAAAAGGTAAAGCAAAAGACATTATTAAGGATAATGAGTTAAATAAGGGAAAAAAGATTACCAAAAACTTAATCACAACCACAAAAAACTACATTGTAGATAAGTTTAAAGACAATGGATTTTACAATACCAATGTGGTATTCAGCCAAACGCCATTTACAGACACTACTTTAGGTAAGGTGATTGGGCAAAACCTTAAAATTCAGATAAATAAGGGAGAACGAGTAAAGGTGAAATCCATTACTTTTGACGGAAACAAAGAGCTTACCGATAAAAAATTGCGCCGTTTCATGAAAAATGTAAAGCGTAAAAATCCTGTTCGTTTCTATAAACGCTCCAAGTATACCGAAGCACTTTTTGAAGAAGACAAAAATACTTTGGTTGAAAAATACAAGGAAAATGGATATCGCGATGCAAGAGTAATTAGTGACACACTTATTGTAAACGACTCCAAGAATATCTCTTTAAATTTGAAAATAGAAGAAGGAAAGAAATATTACTTTGGAGACATTAGATTTATTGGAAACAGTGTTTATACTGATCAGTTTTTGCGTCAGTATGTTGGGATTCAAAAAGGAGAGGTTTAACGGAACCTTATTGAAAGAACGTATTCAAGACAATAGCGACCCAGATGCACAAGACCTAACCAACTTGTATCAAAACAACGGTTATTTGGCGGTAGATATTAATCCAGTTGAAGTAGCTATTAGAAAAGACACCATCGATTTTGAAATTCGAATATTAGAACGAAACGAGTTTTTCTTCGACCACGTTACTGTAATAGGCAACACTAAAACAAATGACCATGTAATTTACCGTGAACTTAGAACGCGTCCTGGTCAAAAATACAGCAAACGAAATGTAGTTCGAACCATTCGAGAATTGGGACAACTAGGTTTCTTTGATGCAGAACAATTAACTCCAAATTTCAAAACAGTAGACCAAAATAATGGTTTAGTAGATTTGGAATATTCCGTAGTTGAAAAAGGTTCTAGCCAAATTGAACTACAGGGTGGTTATGGTGGTGGTGGATTTGTAGGAACACTTGGTCTATCCTTCAACAACTTCTCATTACGAAATATTTTCAACAGGAAAGCTTATAAGCCAATTCCTATGGGGGATGGCCAAAAACTAGCTCTAAGAGCACAAGCAAGTAGTTTCTACCAAACGTATAGCCTGTCACTTACTGAACCATGGTTTGGAGGGAAAAAGCCAATACAACTGAGCACTTCTTTTTCACATACCATTCAGTATTTATTCAACTTTAACACGAGAGAAAGAGATGCAGACCGGAGATTCCTAATTACTGGAGGATCTATTGGTTTGGCAAAGCGATTGAAATGGCCAGATGATTATTTCCAACTGTCACAGGCTATCAGTTTTCAGCATTACAATTTAAAAAATTACAATACAGGACTATTCACTTTTGGTGACGGGTTTTCAAATAACTTAGCTTACACCATTGGATTGAGTAGAAATAGTACCTCTGCCAACCCTATTTATCCAAGATTTGGATCTCAATTCAACATTTCAGCAAAATTAACATTGCCATATTCTGCTTTTGGCGGTGCCGATTTTAGTGCTTTAGCAGATGAGCGTGAAGGAATAGAGACCATACTACAAACAGATCCTGCCGATGTGGATGCTAACGAACGCATTGCAGAAATTGATCAAGAGCGCTTTAAATGGCTAGAATATTATAAGATTAAGTTTGACGGGACTTGGTACACTACAATCGCAGGGGATTTAGTATTACGCTCTAAAGCAGAATTTGGGTTCCTAGGAGCTTATAATAAGGATAGAGGCGTACCTCCTTTTGAACGTTTCTTTGTTGGAGGGGATGGTTTAGGATCATTTAGTTTGGACGGAAGAGAGGTCATTCAATTGAGAGGATACCCCAACCAGTCATTATCAGATAATGATGGGAATACCATTTACAATAAATTTTCGTTAGAGTTAAGGTATCCAATCACCTTAAAGCAATTGGCATCCATTTATGTGCTAGCTTTTGCTGAAGGTGGTGGAGCTTATGAAGGATTTAGAAACTATAATCCGTTCACCCTTAATAGGTCTGCTGGAGCAGGAATTCGTATATTTATGCCAGCCTTTGGACTTTTGGGGATTGATTTTGGATATGGATTTGATCCTATTTTAAATGGAACCACCAAGAATGGATGGGAGACTCATTTCATTATTGGTCAGCAATTTTAATTTTTGGCACGATTTTTTCAAAGTAACAACCAGCAATTATGAAAACAACTAAATTCATTTTTCTCTCTCTAGCAATTATGTGCTTTTCACTTAGTGTACAAGCTCAAAGAGGTGTTCGTATTGGTTATATCGATATGGAATACATTCTTGAAAGTGTACCTGAATATCAAGAAGCCTCTACTCAATTAGCAGGTAAAGTGCAGCGATGGAAAAAAGACATCGAGAAAATGAACAATGAAATTGAGCAAATGAAACTCAATTTAAGTAATGAGCAAGTACTCCTAACAAAAGAATTAATAGAAGAGCGTGATGAAGAAATAAAGATTCTCGAAGAAGAAATGCTCAAATACCAACAAGACCGCTTTGGCCCCAATGGAGATTTAGATATTCAAAGAAGACAGTTGGTACAACCTATACAAGATCAAGTATTTAATATTGTACAGGAGGTTGCCGAGGCAAAAAAATACGATTTCATCTTCGATAAATCAGCCGATGTGGTGATGCTTTTTGCAGCTAAAAGAAATGATATTAGCGAGCTAGTATTGCGCAGTATTAACAGAGCTGCAAAAAGAGAAGAAGCTACTAATAAAAGACAGAAGAGGGAGATTGAGAGAAAAGAAGGGCTTTCTGTTGGAGAAGAAAAAGAAGTAACCGAAAGGGAGAAAGCTATTGAAGAGAAAAAAGACGAACGCACAAAAATGCTTGAAGAACGTAAACGTATGAGAGATTCAATTCGTACAGTTCAAAAAACTCAGTTTGAAGAAAAAAGGAAAAGACTTCTTGAACAACGTCAAAGAAGAAAAGATTCTCTCCTGAATTTACGAAACGGTGATGGTGGAGGAATTTAAAAGTTATAATCTAAACACTTAAATTAATACAATTACAATGAAAAATTTAAAACTACTTTTTATAGCAGCCGCGCTTTTTATTGGAGCAACTAGCTTCGTAAATGCACAATCTAAAGTTGCTCATATTGACACCCAGGCACTTGTGGAAGCTATGCCCGAAATGAAGGCAGCTCAAAGTCAATTAGAGAAACTGCAGAAAACATATGATGCGGAGATTAAGTCTATGATGAAAGAGTTCCAAGCCAAAATGACTCAGTATGAAGGTGAAGTAGCAGCGCAAACAGATGCTGAAAATGAAAAAAGAGCTATTGAAGTACAAGGAATGCAAAAAAACATTGGGGACTACAGAAACCAAGCTTTAGAAGATTTGCGTAAAAAAGAAGTAGATTTATTACAACCTGTCCTAGAAAAGGCACGTGCAGCTATTCAGAAAGTAGCACGAGCTCAAGGAATACAATATGTTCTTGACTCTGCTAATGGAAATGGAGTTATTTTAGCAGACGGTACCGATTTATTTGCAGATGTGAAAAAGGAATTGGGAATTTAATTTCTTCTTTAAACACAATATAAAAAAGACCTCACAGGTATGTCCTGTGAGGTCTTTTTTATATCTTTAAACTGAAAATGAACAAAAGAGCACCCATTGGCATATTTGACTCTGGCGTTGGCGGCACTTCCATCTGGAAAGAGATCCACGAACTCCTTCCTATGGAACATACGCTCTACCTTGCAGATAGTAAGAATGCTCCCTATGGATACAAACCTAAAGAGGAAATCTTAGCATTAAGCATCAAAAACACTGAACATTTACTGGAACGGGGGGCTAAAATAATAGTGATCGCTTGCAATACCGCAACCACAAACGCTATCTCTGAACTACGAACACGTTTCTCCATCCCATTCGTAGGAATTGAACCTGCCATTAAACCCGCTGCTTTAAAAAGTAAATCTGGAAATATTGGAATATTAGCCACCAAAGGAACCCTGAGCAGTGAACTCTTTCATCAGGCTTCTCAAAAACTCACAAGTAATACCACCATTACCGAAGTAGTTGGAGAAGGATTAGTTCCACTCATCGAAGCGGGTCACTTAGATAGCCCTGAAATGATTCAGCTATTAAAGAAATATGCTGAACCCATGACCCAAGCCAAAGTGGACTATTTGGTGCTAGGCTGTAGTCACTATCCCTATATCATTCCGCAGTTAAAAAAAATACTTCCAAAACACAT
>JAESTG010000334.1 GCA_016763715.1 Flavobacteriaceae bacterium | reverse complement strand
TACTACCTTCAATTTCCTTTTTTAAAGAATCTACTGCAGCTAAAACGGCAATAATAGAAAAGATTCCAATGGTCACACCAAGTAGGGATAAAAATGTACGCAACTTATTGTTTCTCAGTGCATTTAACGCAAAACTGAAACTTTCCCTTAATACTCGAAGATAAATAATCATTTGTTTGAAATATGGGTTCGTATTACTTCAGGTTGACAAGAAAAAATAGTTTGTTTTTTCAAATCTAAAATAAGACGCTTTATGGAGCCATAAGTTACAAAATTAGCCTTCAATTGTTTACTTTTGCTACTTTAAATCCAGCAACGAAATTTTCATGGCACAAACAAAAAAAATCGCTTCAGCGCTGATTTCCGTTTTTCATAAAGATGGTCTAACACCTATTGTTAGAAAATTAGACGAACTGGGAGTAGCACTCTATTCTACTGGTGGCACCGAAAAATTTATCAAAGAGCTTGGTATCTCTGTCATTCCTATTGAAAATATAACAGACTATCCGTCCATTTTAGGTGGTCGTGTAGAGACATTACATCCCAAGGTTTTTGGTGGTATTTTAAATCGTCAAAACAATGATAGCGATCAAGCAGAAATGAAAAAATTTAACATTCCTCAATTAGATTTGGTGATTGTAGATTTGTATCCCTTTGAGAAAACCGTTGCTTCGGGTGCTAGCGAAGAGGATATCATTGAAAAAATTGATATTGGTGGGATTTCTCTTATTAGAGCAGCAGCCAAAAATTTTAAAGACACTTTATGTGTTTCTTCTATGAAAGACTACCAAGAAGTGCTTAAAATCATTTCTGAGGGACATGGAACTACAACATTGGATCAACGTAGACATTTTGCCGCCAAGTCATTCAACATTTCTTCTCACTACGACACTGCTATTTTCAACTACTTCAACAGAGACCACAGTATTCCTTCTTTGAAGTTTAGTGAAACAAATGGAAAAGTATTGCGATATGGCGAAAACCCACATCAAAAAGGATTCTTCTTTGGAGATTTCGATGCCATGTTTGATAAATTGCACGGAAAAGAATTGAGCTATAACAACCTGTTAGATGTAGATGCTGCCGTTAATTTGATGAATGAGTTTAGTGGTGAAGCGCCCACTTTTGTGATTATGAAACACAATAATGCTTGTGGAATAGCCCAAAGAGAAACCGTTCTCCAAGCTTATACCGATGCCCTTGCTGGTGATCCGGTATCGGCGTTCGGTGGTATTCTAATTTGCAATACTGAAATAGATATGGCTACAGCTGAAGAGATTCACAAACTCTTTTGCGAGGTCGTAATTGCCCCTTCTTTTACTGAGGAAGCAGAATCAACTCTAAAAGGGAAAAAGAATCGGATTTTACTAATTCAGAAACTGCACAAGCTTCCAGATACCATGACCAGAACATGTTTAAATGGCGCTCTGGTTCAAGATAGAGATACGTTAACCGATTCCGAAGAAAATTTAACACATGCAACCAACAATAAACCTTCTTCCAACGAGTTAGAAGACTTATTGTTTGCATCCAAAGTTTGCAAGCACACTAAGTCTAATACGATTGTTTTAGTAAAAGGAAAACAGTTGTGTGCGAGCGGAACTGGACAAACTTCACGAGTGGATGCGCTTCGGCAAGCAATTGAAAAAGCAACTTCTTTCAAATTTGACCTAAATGGAGCGGTAATGGCAAGTGATGCCTTCTTCCCTTTTCCAGATTGTGTGGAGATTGCCGACAAGGTGGGAATCACTGCTATCATTCAGCCAGGAGGCTCTATTAAAGATGAATTGAGTGTGGATTATTGCAATGAAAATAATGTTTCAATGGTATTTACTGGAGTTCGTCATTTTAAACACTAATTGTTCTACATTTGTAGGAATAGCAAACCGAGAACAGTCTAACATACACATTTACACTACTTATGGGATTTTTTGACTTCCTAACTGAAGAAATAGCTATCGATCTTGGAACCGCAAACACGCTTATCATTCATAATGACAAAGTGGTTGTAGATGCCCCTTCCATTGTCGCTAGAGACCGAACCACTGGAAAAATAATCGCAGTTGGCCGTGAGGCAGCAAGAATGCAAGGAAAAACTCACGAAAATATAAAAACAATTCGCCCACTAAAAGATGGTGTAATTGCCGATTTCGATGCAAGTGAAAAGATGATCAATATGTTCATCAAAGACATTCCAGCGTTAAAAAAGAGAATATTCACCCCTTCCCTTCGAATGGTAATTTGTATTCCTAGTGGTATTACTGAAGTGGAAATGCGAGCCGTAAAGGAAAGCGCAGAACGTGTGAATGGAAAAGAAGTATATTTAATTCATGAGCCTATGGCAGCAGCCATAGGTATTGGAGTAGACATCATGCAACCCAAAGGAAATATGGTTGTTGACATTGGAGGTGGTACTACCGAAATTGCAGTAATCGCTTTAGGAGGTATTGTTTGTGACAAATCGGTTAAGGTTGCTGGTGATGTATTCACCAATGATATTGTTTATTATATGCGTACCCAACACAACTTGTATATTGGGGAACGTACTGCGGAAAGAGTTAAAATACAAATTGGAGCTGCAACCGAAGATTTAGAACTCCCTCCAGAAGATATGCCTGTTCAAGGTCGTGATTTATTGACTGGAAAACCGAAACAAGTACAGACATCATTTCGTGAAATAGCCAAGGCATTGGACAAATCCATTCTTCGAATTGAAGATGCCGTTATGGAAACCCTATCGCAAACCCCTCCCGAATTAGCTGCCGATATATATAATACTGGAATTTATCTTGCAGGTGGAGGCTCCATGCTTAGAGGTCTGGACAAGCGACTTTCTCAAAAAACTGATTTACCAGTTTATATTGCTGAAGACCCCCTAAGAGCCGTAGTAAGGGGTACTGGAATTTGCTTAAAAAACCTTAAAAAATATAAAAGTGTGTTGATAGGAAAATCGTAAAATAATATGCAACGGATTGTACTTTTTTTCGTTCGGAATAGAAATTTTCTGTTGTTCGTATTTCTGTTTGCTGTTTCCTTTGCACTCGCTGTTAATCCCCATTCATTTCATACGAGTAAAGTAGTTTCTTCCGCCAACTTTCTTTCAGGTGGTATCTTCGAAATTAAAAGTAGCATTACCGATTATTTCGACCTACGAACTCAAAACGAACTGTTAACTCAAGAAAACGTCGAATTGCGAACTCTTTTAGCTAATGGTGGCAATCTATCTTCAGAAGGAACTTTTGATTCCATCGTATTGGATTCAAATTACAAATTTATTCCAGCACGTGTCATTAACAACAGCTATTCGAAAACCAAAAATAACCTCACTCTTAATCGTGGATCATCAGATAGTCTTAAAGTAGATATGGGTGTGATGTCATCCCAAGGTGTCGTAGGAATGGTAAATAGCGTTTCCGAAAACTACGCATCTGTACAATCTGTTCTCAACAGCAATAGCCAAATTGTGGCAAAATTTAAAAAATCGAATCATTTCGGAACCTTGAAATGGGATGCCAAAGAGGCTAATATTGTGCAACTAATCGAAATTCCAAGAATAGCAAATATAATGATAGGCGATACGATTGTAACCGATGGAAGATCCACTATTTTCCCTCCAGACATGATGATTGGAACGGTAAAAAGTTTTGATCGCAAAGACGGAGATGACTATTATAATATTGATATTCAGCTTTTTACCGACATGACTAGTGTAAAACATGATTATCTAGTTTCGCATAGAGACGCTGTTGAAATTAAAGAACTTGAAAACTCGGTGGGAGATGCAGAACAATGAGACCTTAGTTAATATAGTACGCTTTATAGTACTTGTATTAGTTCAAGTACTTGTGTTGAATCACATCAATTTCATGGGATATATTAACCCATATCTTTATCCACTATTCATTCTAGTTTTTCCATTAACTGGAAGCAAAAGTTATCTTATTTTTTTTAGTTTCATTCTTGGATTAACCATCGATATGTTTGGAGATTCTGGAGGAGTTCATGCCGCTGCTTGTGTTTTTAGTGCCTGGATACGACCTGTAGTTTTAAAATATTCATTTGGGGTGAGCTATCAACTCAATACCTTAAAGATTAGCACGGCTCCATTTTCAAAACGAATCGTGTATATTATAAGTATGGTATTGTTCCATCATTTGATATTATTCTCGATGGAAATTTTTAATGTTAGCCACATACTTTTAATATTAAAATCGACGTTATTTTCAGGGATATTTAGCGTGGTTTTAATGATTTGCACTGTGCTATTGTTCAGTAAAAAAGAAACATGAGAAAATTACTACTCATATCGATCGTACTGATTACGGCAGTTTCATTCGCTGGGCGTCTTTTTTATCCTCAAATCTATGACACCTCCTTTCAAGCACTCTCACAGAACAATGCAGTAAAAGTAGTGTATAGCTATCCACAACGTGGTTATGTCTTTGATCGAAATAAAGAACTTTTAGTATCCAACCAGCCTTCTTACGATGTGATGGTCATTCCAAGAGATGTGAAATCGCTTGACACTGTAGAATTTTGCAACCTTTTAAAGATTACTCCCGAAAAGCTCAAATTCCAACTTAAAAAAGCTCGAGTTTGGTCTCCTAGATTACCATCGGTGGTAATTCCACAATTGACTAAAACAGAATATGCGGCTCTTTCAGAAAAAATATACAAATACGAAGGGTTTTGTATTCAAAAAAGATCCTTGCGTGAC
>JAESTG010000333.1 GCA_016763715.1 Flavobacteriaceae bacterium | reverse complement strand
TAGGAATGATTTTGAAATTTGACCTTAAATAATTGACCAACATTTGTTTGTCTATGATTAAACAAGGAATATCACACTAAAATAATCCTTATATTTAAAACTGAAAGAAAATTTAAGGAACATGGAAAAAACATCTCCTTCCCATCAGTCATAATTAGATTTTTGTACAAAGTGTTTTTGGGCTGGATATCATTACTAACAGTATCTGGTCATAAAAAGAAACAAGCACTTCATGATTTATTAGTAAAATCGGTCGTCATTGAAGAAGAAAATAAAAAGTAGATTATCTGCTTATTAATGGCCGAATGAGGTCTTCTAGACCATTGATTTTAATTTCATTCATTTCCTGCATGAGTCTTCCCAATTTTCCATTAGGAAAACCTTTCCGCTGAAACCAAGTATAATAGTATTCTGGAATGTTTACGAGATACCTATCTTTGTATTTACCAAAAGGCATTTTATAGTTAGCTAGTTCGATAAGATGTTCTTTGCGTAGGCTATTTCCAAGATCCATATACCTCTAATTGCTCCGCGATATAAACACGCCATTTATATTCCTCCTCTTTGTTATTGGAATGGTCACTTTCAATGTCGTAGCGCGTCTGAAGTTCTCTTCTATAGGCCTCATTCTCTTGATAAATGACCTCAGTATTCTCCTTAAAATTTCGATTTCGAGGGACGTTAGACAAACTTTTTCTTAATTTTCTAGCACACAATTCCGAAATATCAAAGTGCATTTGCTCATGCTCCAAAATATAAGCAGACACTTTTGATGGCCGATACCATGAAAGCACTGGATAAAAATTACTTAAAACAGTATAGTCTATAGTTCCAACTCCATTCCGTTCTTTATAAGAAAAGGAAAAAGAAACACCCGAATTTGTACTTGCAACAAAATCTAGAGGGCCACTAGGAACACCCTTAAAATCGGCCCACGTAAGTTTCCGATTTTCGTCCCAGATAATCTTTTCTTCTTCGGAAATGTCTGGCGAAAGAAACAAGAGTAGTAAAGCTGAAATAAAGAGTTTCATCATATGAGTAACGGGAGATTCAGAAATTTATTGAAAAATCTGATTAATATCTAAACCAAGAGTCTTTATCCCCAATTGAATTCAATTACTTTTTCAATATCGGGATGTAAACTATGATGCACTGGGCATGTATTGCCTGTATTCTCTAAAATTCGCTGATGCTTATCACTAATATTCTCAGGCAATTGCATCCTAATTTCTATTTTAGAAATACGTCTTGGATTACTAGACATTGTCTTTGTGACCATTGCAGTACTTCCATCTAATGTGACCTCCATTTGCATTGCCTTAATGCCCATCACGGTAAGCATGCAATTCGCTAAGCCAGTTGCTACTGTATCTGTAGGCGAAAATGCTTCTCCCTTTCCATTGTTATCGGTTGGGGCGTCTGTGATGTATGTATTTCCAGATTTAAGGTGTTCGCATTCCGTGCGAAGGTTACCTAAGTAGGTTACTTTTGATGTACTCATTATTTTACTACTTCAAATAGAAGGTCTTGATTATATTTAAGAATGTAAAGAGCTTTATTTCTAAATCCCGAGAACAACTTCTTCTCATATCTGAATTTATTTTCAATATACTCGGTTTCAAAATCACGATCACTTGCATCATATACATTTCCTTCTACAACAAGTCTCAATAAAATATCATAGGTAACATCAAATCCGCGAACTGCAAATCGGTTAGGTAGCACACCATATTTATTTTTATAACTCACCAAAAAGGCATTTTTATCGTTAAAATCATAACTTTTATGATTGGACGGAAAAGTGAAGTTCAAATTGGCAAGATGCATATTTGAGATATCATTAAAATCGTAATTATCATTTTTATCGGTCGTAAAAAGACGAACTCCATACGTATCTGGCATTCCATTCAACAACCCCACAACATTACTAACAATAACAGGGTCATCCGATTCTAAAATCACCCAATTCTCCCTTGTCTTGTCCATCTTTCTCTCAATATCCACCACATAAAGGAATCCTTTTTCTCGAGGTGCAAGCGTGATAGCTGAAGGTATAGCAGCCAATATGGCTTGTTTTGCTTTAGTCTTGGTATTATCACTTATTAAAATCACATTTCTATCACCCACATTTTCTTTTAAATAATCGATCATGGCTGTTGCCAACATCTCATCACTGGGCAAAGTTTGAAACAAATTGGACGTAAGCTTGATACTTCTATTACTTAAAGGTGAGAAAACAGGTATGTTATCTCTTTTTAACAAGCCAGCAACTTTCTCCACGTTTCTACTCAACAAAGGACCGATTACAGCATCAAATTCAGTGAAATCGTTGGTATTAACGAGACTTGCTGATTTGGAAATACTTCCTTCGGTATCATAAGCGTTTAGCTCAATCGAAATTCCTTTATCCTTAGCAAACTCGGCCGCCATTAACACTCCACTGTAAAAATCCAGTGCGATGCGCATCGTTCTATTTCCTCTAATCAAATCCTTATGGTTTGCTATCGAATCTGATGTCATTTTCTTCAACTGAAATGGCAATAAAACTGCCAATCTCTTCAAAGAACGATCCGTAATGTTATTTTCAAGGTTTACAACATTAACTTCTTCTGAAAGTGTTGTCACCACTTCCTTCGGAATCTTTAGTATCATCCCTTCCTTAAGTCCGTCTTTAGCGTATGGGTTCAAAGCAATAATTTCTTCTTGCGACAATCCCAATTTCACTTTCAATCTAAAAAAACCTTCCTTGGGTTGAACCTCATAGAAATCGAATGTAGCTTCCTCTATGGTTGCCGATTCTGTAACTGCCTCACTAGGAACGTTCAACTTAGCCCCTACTGGGAAGTTTGAAGGGACATCAGGATTTAAAGCTTCTAACTCGGCGATGGTGATGCCATATTTACGAGCAATTCCATATTTAGTCTCCTTGGCTAATACAGTATGTGTCTTTGCATTACTACCAGTATTTGAAGTTGTGGTAGTATTGGTTACTTCAGTAGTTGTAATAGCCTCTGAAAATATTGGTATCTGTAACTTCTCTCCTTTTTTTAGTTCTTTGGAATAGAGGTGCTTGTTGTACTTCTTAATATCATCTACCGAAATACCATACTTTTTCGCTATGCTGAAAAGCGTCTGTTTTCGCTTAACCCTATGTTTTTTAAATGCTACCTGAACAGATCCCGCATTGATAATATCGTCTGAAGGAATAATAAGAACACTATGGGTTCCAATTCCTGCTTTGGCATCAGGATTGAGTCTATAAATGGCAGCTTCTGAAATACCATATTTTTTGGAAATACTGTAAACAGTTTCACCGTGCACTACTTTATGACTGCGGTATTGTTCTTGTGCTGACATTTCAGCATAACCAACACTGAACACCAGAACAAGGGATATTAAAACTATTAAATGCTTCACTTTAGGTTTGTTGATGGGTTTATATTTTAATCAATGATGAGTGTTTTCCTGACATTAAAATTCAACGACAGAGACGACCATAAATTCAGCCTTCAAAAAATCTAAACGACTACTCCCATTCAATGGTTGCTGGAGGTTTAGAACTTATATCATACACCACTCTATTAACGCCTTTTACTCTGTTTATTATATAATTGGACGTCTCTTGTAAAAACTCATATGGTAGATTCACCCAATCTGCAGTCATTCCGTCGGTGGACTCCACCGCTCTTAATG
>JAESTG010000332.1 GCA_016763715.1 Flavobacteriaceae bacterium | reverse complement strand
TGGAGTCATTATGCGAATGAAAATTGGTGTATGATTGGATATCACGCCACTTCGGTTATTGCAGATGCTATGGTGAAAAATGTAGGTGATTTTGACCACAAACGAGCATTGCAAGCTTCAGTAAATACAGCAACTGTACGTTATTTTGATGGTGTGGGAGATTATATAGACTATAAATATGTTCCTGATGACAAAAGCCATTCTTCAGTTTCAAAAACATTAGAATATGCATATAATGATTGGTGTATTGCTCAAATAGCGAAAGATGTAGAAAACTCTTCTGTTGAAAAGGAATTTATGGCGCGATCAGAATATTACAACAATGTGTACGACCCTAAGATTGGTTATATGCGACCAAAATTAGCGAACGGAAAGTTTAGAGCAAATTTTGATCCTATGGATACACACGGACAAGGTTTTATTGAGGGAAATGCTTGGAATTACGGTTTGTATGTCCCTCAAAACATTGAGAAAATGATTGGCATGATGGGTGGAAAAGAACGTTTTTCACAACATTTAGATTCATTATTTACCATGGAAATAGATGACAAATTTATTAGTCAGCACGAAGATATTACGCGTGATGGTATTATAGGTAATTATGTTCATGGAAATGAACCTGGGCACCATATTCCATATTTATATAATTGGACAAGTCACCCAGAAAAAACTCAAGAACGTGTTCGTATGATTATGAATACAATGTACGGACCAACTGTTGAAGGGCTCTGTGGAAATGATGATGCTGGACAAATGAGTGCTTGGTATATTTTTAGTAGTTTAGGTTTTTATCCTGTAACTCCTGGTTCCCCAAATTATGCTTTGGGAAGTCCTTTGGTTCAAGAAGCAATCATTCATTTAAACAATGACAAAACATTGACAATCATAGCTAAAAACCAAAGTAAGGAGAATATATATGTACAAAGTGTTTCTGTCAACGGACAAACCTTAGAAGGAAATTTACTCTCCCACAACGACATCATTAACGGCGGTAAAATTGTATTTGAAATGTCTAACAAACCAAAAGAATAAGCTCCAAATGAAATATCAAATAATCACAGGTCTCTTAATGATAACCGCCCTTTATTCTTGTCAAACAGAAAGTAAAAAATCAAATCAGAATTCACCATCACAAGAAATCGCATTGGTTGATTACGTAAACCCTTTGATGGGAACTGATTCAAAATACAGTTTATCAAACGGAAACACTTATCCCGCAATTGCAACCCCGTGGGCAATGAACTTTTGGACTCCAATGACCTCCAAAATGGGAGATGGTTGGACCTACAAATACAATGAAAATAAGATTAGAGGAATTAAACAAACGCACCAACCAAGTCCGTGGATTAATGACTATGCGGCGTTTTCGTTTATGGCCGTTACTGGCAAATTAAAATATAATGAAGAAGAAAGACAGTCTTGGTTTTCGCATAAAGCAGAGACAGTAAAACCTTATCATTACAAAGTATATTTAGCCGATTATGATGTAGTTGCTGAAGTTGCTCCAACAGAAAGAGCTGCACATTTTAAATTTACATTTCCAGAAGCGGACTCTTCTTATATTATGTTAGACGCCTTTTATAAAGGATCGATGGTGAAGATTATTCCTGAAGAAAGAAAAATTATTGGTTATTGTAGAAACAACCGAGGGGGTGTGCCAGATAATTTTCACAATTATTTTGTGGCCGAATTTGACAAAGATTTCGAAATAAAACACACTTGGACTGACGATTGGGAGTTAAAAGAAAACACCCTAAATAGCGAAGGAAAACACGTAGGTGCAATCATTGGGTTTAAAACTAAAAAAGGAGAAGTTGTGCACGTAAAAGTTGCTTCTTCATTTATTAGTCCAGCACAAGCAGAATTAAATTTACATCGAGAAATTGGTAATGACACCTTTGAACAAACAAAGGATAAAGCAAAACAAGCTTGGGAAAAAGAGTTAAATAAAATTCAAATAGAAGATGATAATATAGACAATATTAAAACCTTTTATTCTTGTTTATATAGAGTACTCTTATTTCCTAGAAAATTTTATGAGTTTGACAAAGACAACAATGTTGTTCATTACAGCCCATACAACGGCGAAGTTTTACCAGGGTATATGTTTACAGATAATGGATTTTGGGATACATTTCGTGCTGTATATCCCTTTTTTAATATGATGTATCCTGAATTAAATGGAAACATAATGGAAGGGCTCGCAAACACCTACAAAGAGTCTGGGTGGTTGCCAGAATGGGCAAGTCCTGGGCATAGAGATTGTATGATTGGATCCAACTCTGCATCCATAATTTCTGACGCTTTTTTGAAAGGAAACGTAACTAATGATGCTGAAATTCTATTTGAAGCAATCTTGAAAAATGCGGAAGTGGCAGACGGCAGACCCGCAAGTTCTGTAGGAAGAGAAGGTCTTAGTTATTATAATACACTTGGGTATGTTCCGTATAATGTGGGTATCAACGAAAATACCGCAAGAACTTTGGAATATGCTTATGCCGATTTTACCATCGCTAAAATGGCTGAAAAATTAGGAAAAACAGACATCGCTAAAAAATATTTTAAACAATCTTTAAACTATAAAAATGTTTTCGATTCTTCAACTAATTTAATGAGGGGTAAAAATGAAGATGGTAATTTTCAATCCCCATTTAACCCTTTAAAATGGGGAGATGCTTTTACCGAAGGGAATAGTTTACATTACACCTGGTCTGTATTTCACGACGTACAAGGGCTAATTGATTTAATGGGAGGTAATGAAGCTTTCATTGGGCAATTGGACAATGTTTTTACGATGCCTCCAGATTTCGATGATTCCTATTATGGTGGAACTATTCACGAAATTAGAGAAATGCAAATTGTAAATATGGGTAATTATGCGCATGGGAATCAACCCATTCAACATATGATATATTTGTACAATTATGCCAATGCTCCGTATAAAGCACAATTTAGAATTAGAGATGTATTGACTAAATTATATTCTGCAACACCCGATGGTTATTGTGGTGATGAGGACAATGGACAAACATCCGCTTGGTATGTGTTTAGTGCTTTAGGGTTTTATCCTGTAACTCCAGGGGTAGATCGAT
>JAESTG010000331.1 GCA_016763715.1 Flavobacteriaceae bacterium | reverse complement strand
GGATGCCAAGCTGAAATTGGTGTATCCTCCGCAATGGCTGCAGGTGCTCTCACCGAATTAATGGGCGGAACCCCAGAACAAGTACTTATAGCCGCTGAAATAGCTATGGAGCATCACCTTGGACTTACCTGCGACCCAATTGCAGGATTGGTGCAAATTCCATGTATTGAACGCAATGCTATGGGGGCTATCAAAGCTATTAATGCTTGTGAAATGGCATTAGATTTAAATCCTGAAAATGTTAAAATCCCTCTTGACAAGGTAATTGACACCATGTGGGAAACCGCAAAAGACATGGCTTCAAAATATAAGGAGACCAGCGAAGGAGGGTTGGCAGTACAAGTGTTTATGAGTGATTGCTAATAGACTACTTACCACAACTGTTTTTTCGTCTCGAATCAATTAAATGAATAATTTTCCAACCATCATCCATCTTAGCTAGCGTAAAAGCATTGGCTCCACAGTGACTAAAATTACCATTAAACCAGAATTCATAAGGAGTCCAAACATGTGCCAAATTTCCATCAATTTGCACTCTATAATCCAATAAACGTTCCTCCCATTTATCAGTTTCTGGTCGGTTTGCAATAGCTAAAATAAATTCATCCATCTTCGAATCGCTCACAAAATGTTTCCCATCTTTACTAGAATGAACACTTTGCATACCTACTACAGGAGCTAAAACAGATCGCATTTGAACGGTATCTCCTTTATGGAACCCTTCAAAAAAGGTGTCGATAACTTGACGAGCATCCGCTTCAGTGAATTTTTCCTGTGCAAAACACCCAACGGTAAATAAAAAACAGTAAAATAATAGAAATGACTTCATCATGATTTCGCTTTTGATTGAATTCAAAATTACTATTTTTACACGGTAATTTAGGTAAACTATGTCAATAGCAAAAAAAGAATACAAGCGTATCACCACTAAAACGTTGGTGGATATGAAAAAAAATGGTGAAAAAATAGCCATGTTAACTGCATACGACTATACCATGGCCAAAATCTTGGACCAATCTGGCATTGACGTTATGTTGGTAGGTGATTCGGCCTCCAATGTGATGGCGGGACATGAAACGACCTTACCCATTACGCTGGATCAGATGATTTATCATGCGTCTTCTGTAGTTCGGGGTATAGAACGCAGTTTAGTCGTAGTAGACATCCCTTTTGGTAGCTATCAAAGTGACCCTAAGGAGGCGCTCCGTTCTGCCATACGAATTATGAAAGAAAGTGGTGCCCATGCTGTAAAGGTAGAAGGTGGGAGAGAAATTAAAGAGTCGGTAAAACGTATTCTGAACGCTGGAATTCCCGTTATGGGACACCTTGGGCTTACTCCTCAATCCATTTATAAATTTGGAACATATACCGTTCGTGCCAAGGAAGAGGAGGAAGCTGAAAAATTAAAAGAAGATGCGCAACTGCTTGAAAAAGCCGGATGTTTCGCCATAGTTCTTGAAAAAGTGCCAGCGAAACTTGCAGAAGAAGTAGCCAAAAGCTTAACAATTCCTATTATTGGAATTGGAGCCGGTGGCGGTGTTGATGGGCAAGTATTAGTAACTCATGATATGATAGGAATGACTTATGAATTCAATCCTCGATTTTTACGTCGATACTTAGATCTATTTTCTGAAATGACCAATGCATTCAGCAATTATATTGACGATGTTAAAAAGGGTGATTTCCCTAATGAGAAAGAACAATATTAAGTAACCCAAATCATATTTAATAGACACCGCGCAGTGGGAGGAAATTTAGAAAAAATAATTAGTACTCCTGAGAATTTACAGGTCTTATTTGAGGATAATCATCTTTTGATTGTCAACAAACGTCCTGGAGATATTGTACAAGGTGATATTACAGGGGATACTCCACTTTCTGAAATAGTAAAGGAATATATAGCTATCAAATACCAAAAACCTGGATCTGTATTTTTAGGTGTTGTTCATCGGCTGGATAGACCTACTAGCGGTATTGTCGTTTTTGCCAGAACAAGTAAAGCATTGACTCGACTTAATAAACTATTCTCTGAACGACAAACCGAAAAAACCTATTGGGCAGTTGTAAAAAATAAGCCTCAGAAAGATTCTGAAACATTAGTACATTATTTAAAGCGCAACCAAAAGCAAAATAAATCTTACGCTCATAACAAGGAAGTGACAGAAAGTAAAAAAGCAGTGTTGAGCTATAAGATTCTAAAAAAAATAACCAATTATTATGTCCTTGAAGTTGCTTTAGAAACAGGCAGACACCATCAAATACGTGCGCAACTTACGGCTATTGGATGTCCAATTATAGGAGATTTAAAATATGGGTTTAATCGAAGTAATAGGGATGGAAGTATTCATTTGCATTCCAGAAAACTCTGTTTTGTACATCCCGTGAAGAAAGAACCCATCACCATTATTGCTCCAACCCCAAAAGAAGTAATTTGGACAGCTGCTAATTAAAGTTCAATCAAGTTGTTTTTCAGAGCATAAATAACCAATCCTACCCTATTTTTAATTCGTAATTTGTTAAATAACTCCTGACGATATCCATCAATGGTTTTTGGGCTAAGGTTCATCACATCGGCAATTTCCTTATAAGTCATTTCTGAACATGCAAGTTGTAGAAAGGTAAGTTCATTTACTTTTAACTTAAACGGCACATCTCTACTGCTTGGATGAAGTGCTTTCACCATAGAGGCAGTAACCGTTTCGGAATAATAATAGCCTTTCTCCATCACAATTTGAAGAGCATCCTTTAAATCATCTGGATGGATATCCTTTAGAAAATAACCTTTAGCTCCTTCCCTAATCATTTTAAGTATAATCTTTTCATTATCCTCAACAGATAAGGCCAATACTTTAATTTTAGGATGATTTTTAGTAAGCCATTTTACCGTTTCATACCCATTCATTACTGGCATATTATAATCCAGTAATATAATGTCAGGAAATGAACTTTGCAATGCTAATTCCTTTTGCAGTTCAACACCAATACGTGCCATAAATAATACTGAAAAATCATCAAAAGTATTAATTAGTTTTTCAAGAGAACTTCCGAATAACAGATGGTCGTCAACAATGGCTAGTGTATGTTTTTTTTTGTCAGTCATGTAGTGTGTATGGGTAGATAAGTTGTAATGTTGAACCCTGTCCTTCAGTTGATTGTAAATCAAACTTGGCTCCTAGAAGTTTGGCTCTACCATTCATATTTCGAAGCCCTGAACTATGGCTTTTCTGAGAGGTATTAAAACCAACTCCATCTTCAATTACCATAATTTCAAGTGTTTCTTCCTTATAAAATAAATGTACAAATAATTTATTTGCCCTAGCGTGTTTAATTACATTAGAGAAAAACTCTTGCAAGATTCTAAAAATGATAATCTCATCCTCATTTTTAATCGGTAGATCTTCATCTCCTTCAATTTTCAAGTCGGCTTGCAAAAAATTAAGTCGGTTAAACCGTTCCAACTCTACTTGTACAGATTTCACCAATCCATTGTGTAAAATCACATCTGTATTCAACGTCTTAGATAGGGATCTTACTTCTTCTACTGTGGCAACAATAACATCTTTAGTTTCCTGTATTTGATTTTTAACATCATCTCTAGAAATGTTCAAAAGCATATTGAGTTGGAGATTTGCCACCGAAAGTAGCTGTCCAACATTATCATGGAGTTCCCAAGCTATGTTTTTGAATGTTTGCTCTTGTATCTCTAACTGTGAATTAGATAGTTCCTCTTGAAACCGCTGCTGTGCTTCTAATCGCTCAATTAAAAATTTATTTTTCCTTCTTTGAAAAGCAATAAAAAACATCACTACAAAAGCTACCAAAAAAAAGATAGTTGCAATGGAATAAAATATTAAGAGTCTTGATTCGTCTTCGAGCATATATAGAAACCAATTATAAAAAAAGAATACATAAACAAATTCGAATATAGTATTAAATGTGACTGTAATTTAACAAACTCATTGTTATCAGAATTAAAATAATCAGAAAATATGGACAATGGAGTTATACATAGTGAAAACACCAATACGCCAATAGATATATAGAGTGGTAGGTATCGTTTAATGTTTAACAAAAATCGCTTCTCAATAATTCAAAATAGAAAAGTGTAATAGAGAAAAATATAAGAAATGTCCCCAATAAGTTTACATATTTTGAATCTTCAGTAAAAAGCACCCCAGTAACAGCCAAATTAACAACTGAGCTGACAATAAAAAATACTATTAAAATCTTTAAAATTAACCGTTGTATCCTACTTTTTATAAATTGTCTAAAATAAAGAGTGAAAAAAACAGCTGAAACTAAAGAATAGAAATTATATAACCATTTATTGTTTTGAAAAGGAGTATCCTTCAAAAAAGAAAAAAAGTTATAGCCCTCAAAATGTCCAAGTGGTGCATAACAACCTATGGTTTCCAAAACGACAGTAAGCCATAAAAACCAAACAAAATATTTAGTTGCCAAATCACTCGCAGGAACTTTCCTTAAAAATATAGTCCCAGCTATTGCCGCCAATATTTCCACTAAATTAATAGGAAGTGTAAATATTATATAATCGTATAAATAGTCCACCTAAATTAATATGCGCCTGGAGGCCATCCATTTTGCCCTTTATTCAAAGCATCAATATTGTAATTGTTTGCCGAGTTTCCGCTGTCACTTTCTGATGGACAGAAAAAAACCGTAGTTGAACCAGCTGCTTCCGCATCAATTCCACTATTATATGCTGCAAAATACACTCGAATTCCAGGTTTTAATATTCCTTGACTCTTAGATTCTGCTTTAACATATGTTAAATACTCCTGTAGTTGATCTATATCAAAGGTTACTGAACATACTTTTAGAGCTTCTCCTCCCAAACTGGATGCGCTTGGCTCGTGAGAATCCATCCAATTTGCTTGTAATGCTTTCGCTTCGGTTACTGAAATACAATCGCTAGGTTTTGTCATAATTCGAATTTGTGATTAATAGACTTACAAATTAGCAAATCCAATGCCTCTTAGCAACATTATTTTCAAAAAAAGGAAAAACCATTGTTTCAAAATAGGGTTTCTCCCCGTTTAGGGTTAGCCCAAGTCCTCAAATTTTTATGTAAAAACACTT
>JAESTG010000330.1 GCA_016763715.1 Flavobacteriaceae bacterium | reverse complement strand
CGTGACCAGTTGGAAGAAATAATACCAGCAGCACCAGCAGCTTCCAATGCAGCAGGTAAGGTTCGTGAATTATAACCTGCATTCTTTATATTCTTTCTCCATGCAGTAGTTTGAGCTTTGCGTTCCTCTTTCATTTTGGCAAATGATTTTTCGGTAGCAAACTCTTCCCAGTTATAGTCAGGTCTGCCTGTTGGTTGGAGCATAGAGACCAATACAAGTTTCCCTTTTACTGATGGTAACCAGTTTGCAAAAGCTACCGAATCGGCAACCGTTGGTAAAACGATAAGCTCAGCTGTAATTCCAGATTTGGAAGTGCTAGGGTTCCAAGCCAGCTGGGTTCCTCTTAAGCTTTGAACTCTTGGGTATACCATGTCAATATGTGTAATTCCGCGTTCCCAACCACGCCATTCACCCCATTGTTCATTTCGAGATGAAATACCCCATTGGCCATATTTACTAACGGCCCAATCATGTGCTTTTTTCATTTGTGGTGTTCCGACAAGTCTTGGACCAATGATATCCATTAATTCATGCCCCAGACTTTGTAAATGTGAATTTTCGTTCGCTTCTTTGATCATAGCCTCAATTACGGGGTTAGTGTCTTGTGCAATCAAAGATGAAAAGCTACTTGTTAGTAGCATTAAAAAGAGAAAAGTGATTTTTTTCATATAGCAGGTATTTTTAATATACAAATTGTTAGTGCATTAAAAATAAGGGTATTTTAAATAATGAGAGTTGTTTTTTAGTAATTTGGCAGTAAAACTTTCAACCTAAAAAACCCTCAACCAAGTGGAAGAGGGTTTCCTTGCAATACAATTGTGAAATGCTAACTATCTATGGATGGCATAACTGCTTGCTCTGGCATATTCTTCGAGCTTCAGTTTAAAGTTCCATCTTTTTAGCTGTTCATTCCATCGGTGTAATAGTTTTTTCATATATATATGTGTTTAGAGGTTACGTAAGTATTCTTCTCTAACAGATGGTAGGTGATAGCCTATGAGTTATAGGTTAACATCCAAAAGAGGTTATGACCATTAAGTAGTAAATAAAAGGACTATAAGCTGTAAGGAAATAAGAAGCCTATAAAAAGATAAGGGTTACACTAAATGTACGAAATTTCTGCTAGATTTTGATGTAAAATTATAATAATCGTTGAAGTGTTAGAAATAGCTTGTAAAGTAAGTAGGTATCTTAGAGATGAATTAGTTTACGTTCCTTGTTTAGTATAAAATACTGAAATACAGTTTGCTTCTATTTTTTCTCTTTGGGGATTTTAAGAATTGAATCTCACAGTTTGGAAATGATTATGGGGTTCACTCATTAAAATTAGGTATATATACTTATTGAAAACCAATGAGTTGCTTGCTAAGTTTGTTAAGAGTTTTGTCCGCTGAATTTAGTAACGGACATACCAATTTAATCTTAAACTATTTCAATCATGAGTTATCTTCCGTTCCAATCTGGTCGAAGATCTTCTTCCAAACGTTCTAAAAAATCATCTGGATCTGTTCAAAAAGCATTTTCACAATGGTTAATTGAAAATTACGGAGAAAGTTATCAAGCCGAACTTCAAAAGCAACGTTCTAGAAAACAAGCAGGAAGGTTCAAGGAGGCACTAGAAGCTCCACATTCCTTAAAAGAAGTGAATGCTCCTATGGTTGGTATTGTTGGAGGAGGGTTTGCAGGTTTATACGCTGGACTCATTCTACAATCACTTGGTATTGAATGTGAAGTTTTTGAGGGTTCAGATCGAGTGGGTGGTCGTATAGATACATGGTATTCTGAAGATTATGATGCAAAGAACAAAAATAAAGATGGGTTGTATGGTGAAGTAGGAGGGATGAGAGTTCCTCAATTCTCTGAAGACATGTTACCAGTGCAACAATTGGCTCTTTCGGTTAATTCGGTACTTGAACGAAACGGAATGGCAGATCAGGTAGTAAAATGGCGAAAGTTTTATTATAATTCACCTGTGCAACGCCTTCGGTATAACAATATGAAAGAACCTATAATAGCGAAGAACGCTGGGCTTAACCAGTTAAATTTTGGAGTGGATAAAGGAGGAGACCTTCCTATGGTTTGGGTGACTGAAGTCACACCTTCAAATGGAGCTCCGTATCTTCCTATAAACATGGTTCTTGATAAAGTGAATGAGCGCTTCATAGATAAAATTGATGAATCTTTTTCTGAAGGTTTTGCGCTTTTAATGAAATATGACAACTATTCGATGTGGGCATATTTAACCAATGTCTTTACCCTTGAGCAATTAGGCGAGTATTATGATCCCGCTATGGGAGATCCCAAAGCCAATTTATCCTATAATGTTGCGAGTTATCTCGAAACTCTAAATGTTGGAACAGGAATGTATTCTGTTTCATTTGTGGAAATGGTTATTGCTGTATACGATTGGGGTGGAAGTAAAAATCCATACGATACTTCTGACGAGAATATATATATGGTGACTGTAGACAAGGGTATGCAACACTTTCCTGATGCCTGTAGAGCGGTTCTAGATTTAGACGATGGCGTACGGCCAGAAGATGGAAATGTAGCTCAAGTGCTTATAGGCCAAATTGACGGAGATAATGACCAAAAAGGATATTCACCTCCTAATTTAACTAAAGATGCAGAACCGCCAGCATCTGTGCCACCAGCTGATGCTAAAATACCGCCTCCAGGGAAACCAACAACCAAAAAACAGCGCGTTTATATGAATCATAGGGTAACTCGAGTGGATTATGATGCTTCTTTGTATCAAGATCATGGAGGAATGAGCATAACGATTGAAAAGAACAATACTGACGGAAAAACGGAAACTATTGAGAAGCAATATCCGTATGTGATTAGCACCTTACCAAATGGAGCTTATTTGAGCGGTCAATTAAAAACGAATTTCTTTGATGGTTTATCATTTTCAAAAGCACGAGCCATTCGAGAGTGTAATTATATGCCATCATTTAAGGCGTTTATCACTTTTAAAACCCAGTTTTGGATTAAGTATGGAAATCGTCAAGGAAAAGGCCTTGGTGTTTCTGTTTCGGACCGTTCCAATCGTCAAATTGTATATCCATCATATGGATATGAAGCGGATGAAGGAATTTTACAAATTTACTGCTGGGCACAAGATGCGGAACGAATGGGAGCTCTTAGTGACGAAGAACGAGTAAACGAATGTTTAAAAGGGATCGCGTATTTGTATCCTGAGGTGGACATATATGAGGCCTTTGCAAAATATAATCCAGAGGTAACTACCAAAACTTGGTTTTGGGATAGTCATGCTGGAGGTGGAGCCTTTGCACTATTCGCTCCAGGGCAATTCAAAAACTTATATCCAACACTTTTAACGCCTGAATATGATGGTTGTTTAAATTTCGCAGGGGAATGCTGTTCTGTGCATCACGGATGGATTGTGGGAGCGTTAGATTCTGCTTATAACGCTGTAACCAATATTTTAAAGCAAGCAGGAGCGGAAGAGAAAATCAAACAAATGGAACGTACTTGGGGGACTTTAACCTCACCAGATGTAGCTCCAAGTAAATCTACGTCTAGTAGTTTGTAGGGTATAGGGTATAAAAAAAATGGCCTTTGTTTGTACCTGAAACTTAGATTTAGGTATTGGAATAACTATGGATTGGAAAATGTTGGGTATAGTTTTGTCTAAAACTAATTAAAACAGCAGGAATGCTTTAAATTGATTCTTTATGACTTCCACATCATTTAAATTCGATTTGAAGCATAAGTGTATCAATAAAACTTGTTTTAGATTAAGTAAGCCTCTTGATAATCAAATTCTGGAGTAGTATCCTGAACGTTATTATTTGGCTCAATGTGATTAGCTTCTTCAAGCGAAGCAAAGGGAGGGCAACCAGTTAGAAGTGAAATACAGAATATAGAGACGCTAAATTTTAAAAACTTTTTCATAGCAACTTTTCTTTAGATATTAATTACCCTAAATATCACACAGATATACAGTATTAAAGGTAATCCCGATAAAGATTAACTCATAAAATACTAATACTAAAAGCTTAAATAACTAAATAAAGCCTTTTTGATGATACGTAAATATACAATAATTTAAGTGATATGCTGAGCCGCAAAATAATTTACGGTTGATAGCTTATAATTGTAAATCATTGAATAACAATCATAGACAAAGGTTTATCGAGTTTAAAACCCCATATTTTTTTATTCTAAATATTTTGTATTAATAAAAAATTGGATGATAGGTCAAAACTCCATAGCCATTTTTCCTTTTGTAAATATTAGCAGAGTAATGTTGATAATGAATATTATATATTGCACATTAAATTAAATGGAAGCAATAAGATTGGTATTAGTCACATATGATTATGCAGAATGAAAACTCAAATTTAGCAAATAAAGTCAGTGATTCTCGTAAAAAAATGGGGCTGTCACAGGAGGCATTGGCTGAAAAAGCAAAGGTCTCATTAAGCACCATTCAGCGTATAGAAAAAGGAACTGCAAACCCGAGAGCTTTTACAGTAAAAATTTTAGCAGAAACTTTAGACTTAGATATTTCAGAATTAATTTCTAATCACACTCAAAATGAGAATCTTACGCTCTCTTTTTCATCTATAAAAAAATTAATCTAGCAACTCTTTTTTTTGTTTTTATACCGTTTATTAACCTTATAGTTCCTATTGTTTTATGGAAAAAGGATAAGCAAGTTCAGTCTAAAAATACTTCAGCAGGAAAGATTGTAAGTTTTCAATTGTTATGGAGTATTGTAACCATAATTGGAATGGTAATAACTCTTTTCTTGTCTAACCTCATCATAGGCAAAGCTGGAAATGGACTATATACAAGTCTTCTTTTTTATTTGCTCGCTGTGTTATTTAACATTTTAATTATAGTGAGAACATCTTTTCAGCTTAATGAGGAGGATGAAAACATACTCTCCTTTGTGCCCAATCTATTCTGAAATATTTTCCCCTTAAATTTCGATATTCTAAGTATACTGTTGATTTTTAGCTATATAATATACATTGGACTTGCAACAAAAAAATGGACATTTAGTTAAGAGTCATGCTACTACTTTTTGATTAAACATTTCGATTTCAAATTCCATTTCCCCCTAAAATCTTAATGAAATCGAGATGTGAAATTCATGAATACTTATTTAATAAAAT
>JAESTG010000329.1 GCA_016763715.1 Flavobacteriaceae bacterium | reverse complement strand
GTGGGAACAAAGTCTTTTATTTGTCACTAATCCCTATGACAATTATTCTCATCGCACTATTTTTCTTGAATAGAATCGCTGGGAAGAACTCATGAATTTCAAACTAGACATAGCGTCCACGTTAGAGCAACTTCTAAAACAAGAAGATACCGATGGCGATAAAAAAATCACCGTCGAAGATACTGGCCCCAAACGATTTGAGCTTATCACTACATCTGGGGAAGTGTATTTGATAACTGGAACTTATCAATTGTCCAATTTGCTTCAAGAATTGGTTCTGGCAAAAAACGCTGGAAGTTCCGTTACCAACATTCCTCTTTCTAACATTGATGAACCACCTGTTAATCGTATCTCAAGAATGATTCGAGACTACTATTGGGACGCACTCACACGTACCATGGACGCCAACGGAATTGAAGCATTGCTTTCAGACACTAAAAACAAAACCATTGAAGGAGACATACTTCGAGTTTATGTTCCTCATAGTGACCCACTGGCCCTTTCATATTATCAAAAGCTACAAGAAACTATGGCTATTGAGGTAGTTCAACTCCCTGAAAATGTATCTCCAGAATATGTGCGCTCCATTAATAATCAAAGTGGAATTTTGTCGCTAAAACTTTCAGAAGTAAATAATGAAATAATTGGAGAACCTTTTGTGGTTCCTGGCGGTCGTTTCAATGAAATGTATGGATGGGATAGCTATTTTGAATCCATCGGTCTACTGTTAGACGATAGAGTTGATTTGGCGAAAGCTATGGCCAATAACTTTCAATATGAGATTAATTTCTACGGGAAAATCCTCAATGCAAACCGATCTTATTATTTAACCCGTACTCAACCACCGTTTTACAGCAGTCTCATTTCCGAAGTATTTGAAAAAACCAAAGATATTTCATGGCTAAAAAGCCATCTTGAAACAGCTATTAAAGAATATGAAACCGTTTGGATGGTTTCAGGAAACCGAATGACACAAAACGGCTTAAACCGATATCTTGCTGAAGGACTTGGAAAACCTCCTGAGGCTGAAGTTGGCCATTTTACACCCGTTTTCGCCATATATGCTACTGAAGCAAACATGGAAACGGCTACTTACGAACAACTATATTCTGAAGGGAAAATAGAAAATGAAAAGCTCGATCAGTATTTTGTTCACGACCGAAGTGTTCGCGAAAATGGTCACTATACCTCCTACCGCTTGGAAGGAATTTGCGCCCATTTGAATGTTGTTGAACTCAATGCCTTTTTATATAAATATGAAACTGATTTTTCTAAAATTATAACCGATAATTTTAACGGAACAATTGAAATTGATGGAAAACAGTATACCTCTGACTATTGGAATACAAGGTCTGAAACAAGAAAACGAAAAGTAAACGAACTACTATGGAATCAGGAAAGAGGACTTTATTTCGACTATAATTTCGAAAAAGAAGATCAAACTGACTTTATCTCGGCTACTATTTTTCCACCACTTTGGGCCAATTTATGTTCGCAAGAACAAGCAGCTCTCGTGGTTCAAAACGCACTTCCATTACTTATGGAAAAAGGAGGTATTGCTTCTTGTACACGGGAGAGTAGGGGTGAAATTTCATCAACTCGCCCACAAAAACAATGGGACTATCCAAATGGATGGGCTCCACATCAAATGATGATTTGGAAAGGGCTGAAAAACTATAGTTTTCACATTGAAATGCAAGAATTAATCTATCGATGGTTGTATATGATTACCAAAAATGCAGTCGATTACAATGGCACCATTCCTGAAAAATATAACGTGGTAAGCGCCACACATAAGGTTTTTGCCGAATACGGAAATGTTGGCACTGAGTTTCAGTACATCACCAAAGAAGGTTTTGGTTGGATGAATGCTTCGTATCAATATGGTCTATCACTTTTAGAGTCTTCGTATATTGATAAGCTAAATAGCCTCACCTCTCCTGAAAAACTCTTTAAAGCTTAAATGAATTCAGAAAATAAAAATATTGATATCCTGTGTGTTGGAGAAGCTTTAATCGATTTTATAGGAGCTCAAGCCGAACAGCCTATTAATTTGACCGCAGATTACCATCGTTATTTAGGTGGTTCACCTACCAATGTTGCAATGAACATGGCTCGTTTAGGTCATAAAGTTCAAATGGTTGCTACCGTAGGAAAAGATGGCTTTGGGGATTATATTCTGAATAGATTGAATGAAACTGGAATTACAACAACATCCATCAACGAACTTGAAACACAACCGACAACTGCTGTTTTTGTAAACAGAACCATTAATACGCCAGAATTTATTGCCTTACGAGGCGCCGATTGTTATATTGAAGAAACTCAGATTCCAGAGTCAATTCTCCAACAAACCAAAATATTTCATACTTCCTGTTTTGCACTTAGCAAGCAACCTGCGCGTGACACCATTATGAAAAGGCAAAACAGGCAAAAGAATTTGGTTGTCAATTAAGCATCGACATCAATTATTCTGAACAAATTTGGCCCAATGTATCGGAAGCTGCAAAAACTATCTCAGATTACTGCACCCTAGAACCACTTGTGAAAGTAAGTCAAGACGATATGGATCGTCTTTTTGGCACTACAAGTATGAGTCATGAGCAAATTTTTTCGAACCTACATGACTTTGGGGCAAAATTAGTATGCCTTACCTTGGGTAAAAATGGAGCTAAATTAAGTGAGTCTGGAAAACCTATTTTAGAGTTACCAGCTCTAAAAGTTGAAAAAATTATGGACGCTACTGGAGCGGGAGATGCCTTTTGGTCAGGCTTTCTATTTTCTTGGCTCAATGATAAATCAAATCAAAAATGCCTGGAGACCGCATTAGAAATGGCCTCCATAAAACTGCAAAATGTAGGGAGAATCCCAGATTATGCACTTGTAATATCAAACATATTAAATAACTGACCTTAAAATAAGACTCATGACAATCATCACTTTTATTGCTTTTACGTTGCTCGTAGCAGTGATTTCGTACTTCGCTACACGAAAAACCAACGAAGCCAGTGCCGACGGATACTTTTTAGGAGGGCGAAGCCTAACAGCTGGTGTTATCGCTGGATCATTATTGCTTACGAACCTTTCTACAGAGCAGATTGTTGGCCTGAATGGTTCTGCCTATGAAAGTGGACTATCTGTAATGGCTTGGGAAACCCTAGCTGCCATTGCCATGGTAGTTACTGCATTATTTTTGCTTCCTCGTTACCTAAAAGGGGGGCTTACTACAGTTCCTCAATTTCTAGCCAAACGCTTTGACGTAAGTACTAAAACGATTACTTCTGGCTTATTTTTAACAGGTTATGTTGTGGTACTACTTCCTGTAATCCTCTATTCTGGTTCTGTTGCCATTAGCGGAATGTTCAATATACCAGAAGCATTTAATATTACAGAAGGACAATCTATTTGGTTATGTGTTTGGGGTATTGGTATCATTGGATCCATCTATGCAGTTTTTGGAGGCCTAAAAGCCGTGGCTGTTTCAGATACTATTAATGCTATTGGGTTGTTAATTGGTGGGTTATTAATCCCAATTTTTGGACTTTTGGTTATTGGAGATGGCAGTATTATGGAGGGTATCAACACACTAACCACAGAGCATCCTGACAAGTTCAAATCGATGGGAAGTGAAACCGACCCAGTCCCTTTTTACACCATATTTACGGGAATGATGTTGGTTCAGCTCTTTTATTGGGGTACCAACCAACAAATTATTCAAAGAGCTTTAGCCGCAAAGAATCTAGTTGAAGGGCAAAAAGGTCTTCTATTAGGGTCATTCATTAAAATTCTGGGGCCACTTATTGTCGTGCTTCCTGGAATTATTGCCTATCACATGTTTAGTGGTAATTTAGAAAATGTAGGTCAGGCGTATCCTATGCTTGTTGCTGAAGTGCTCCCTCCTGCGTTGCTCGGATTTTTTGCAGCGGTAATTTTTGGCGCAATTTTAAGCTCTTTCAATAGTGTATTGAATAGTTCTGTAACTCTCTTCGGAATAGACATCTACAAACAACACATCAATCCAGATGCTGAAGAAAGTTTAGTAGTTAAACAAGGAAAACGATTTGGGCTGCTATTAGCTATCGCTGCAATGTTCATAGCCCCTTTTATCGCAAATGCAGGAAGTTTGTTTGATTATCTTCAAGAAATTAATGGTATTTACAGCATCCCGATTTTAACCATAATTATTGTTGGGTATTTAACAAAGAGGGTGCCTGCTATTGCAGCAAAAATTGGATTGTTCTCAGGGTCGATACTTTATATTATTAGTCAGTTTATATTACAACCCCATTTTATAAAAAAGGCTCTTGAGGAGGCTGAAATAGCTGGGATAACTGACAAAGCAGAACTTGCCCTAATTGAATCGAAAGCCTATTTTGGACTACACTTCTTAGATGTAATGGCTATTTTGTTTATCCTAAATGTTCTAATCATGCTAATTATTGGAAGACTTAAACCAAGAACAGAAGATTATGTACAAGAATATACCAAACAGGTAGATATAACTCCTTGGAAATATGCTAAACCAGTGGGTATTGGTGTTGTAATTATTGTGGCTGCCATTTATGTATACTTCCGATAGGAGAAGATAACATATCAATAAAAAAGCCCCTTAGTTATTCACTAAGGGGCTTTTTATATTTAGAATTTAAGTTAGGCTGCTTGTCTGCCTTTTAATCGCTTTTCAATTTTTTGTTTTATAACAGTAAGACGCTTCATAAGATCCATGAGATCTGCATCCTGGTTTTTCTTATACAATTCGTTAATTCCAAGAATTAAACTTTTTGCTTCACGAGAAGCTTCAATTCGCTCACTGGTTGTTTTAAAACTGGTTTTACGTTGTTCAAATTCTAAGGCTTGACTTAGTATATCCATTTGACCTATTTTTTAATATTAAACTTTTTGCATTAAACCACCATAAAAGTGGCTCTTCATTTCAGATTGAGAATATAAGTAAAATATTCCTATTAATACAAACGAGACAAAGATAATTTTTTTCTAAACATACAATTTCAAATAAACAGAACTTTAACATTAATTGTTAACATGCGATGAATTAGAGATATTTTTTCTTGAATTCTTTCGTAAGGGTTATATAATAAAATAGACTACTTCCCTATATTTACCCAACTCGAAGAAAAATAAACATGCTTCGATTGCGTAATTAATAGAAAAAATATGTCCTACTACGATCCGAAAGACCTCCGGAAATTTGGAAATATCACTGAATGGGGTGAAGAATTGGGCTCTAAATTTTTCGATTACTATGGAAAAGTATTTGAAGAAGGGGCTTTAACAGCACGTGAAAAATCATTGATTGCATTGGCTGTATCACATACCGAACAATGCCCATATTGCATAGATGCCTATACAAAAGATGGGTTGCAACGGGGTATTACCAAAGAAGAAATGATGGAAGCCATTCATGTAGGTGCCGCTATTAAAAGTGGGGCTACACTTGTTCATGGCGTAATGATGATGAACAAAGTAAACAAATTGGATGGTTAGTTAACCATCATACTTAAATTACAAACCCGAACATAAAGAGTTTCAATATCGAAACATATGACAAAGATCAAAACTCAGTCACTTCATAAACGCGAAAGCGATTTAGCCCAATCTAACAGGCAATTAGAAATTCTGTCCAACGGAATTTTTAAGACTGGCGAACTCCCTACATTTTCACAAAAAATCAAGGAGACTAATCAGTTTCCTTTGCGGCCCAAAAAGTTAGAAGTCCTTCAAATTAACGTAGGATATATGTGCAATCAAGTTTGTGAGCACTGTCATGTAGATGCTGGCCCTGATCGCAAGGAAATCATGACCGTAGAAACCATGAAGCAGTGTCTTGAGGTAATCCGAAACACTGAGGCTACGACACTAGATCTCACAGGAGGGGCACCAGAAATGAATCCAAACTTTAGATGGTTTGTGGAAGAAGCTAGCAAAGTTGGGATAAAAGATTTTATTGTTCGGAGCAATTTGACAATTATCCGTGCTAATAAAAAATATCATGATTTACCTCAGTTTTTCAAAAAGCATAATGTGCATGTCGTAAGTTCAATGCCGCATTGGACACGAGGAAAAACAGACAAGCAAAGAGGTGATGGGGTTTTTGATGCTTCAATTAAAGCACTTCAGGAACTTAACGCTGTTGGCTATGGCTTACCAAATAGTGAACTAAAACTAGATTTGGTGTACAACCCAAGC
The DNA here is from genome assembly GCA_016763715.1 of Flavobacteriaceae bacterium. Next base: position 3,538 of record JAESTG010000329.1, on the reverse strand, counting down.
GGAGCCTTTCTTCCTGGAGACCAAATGAGTATGGAAAAAGACTTCAAAAAGGCCTTAAAGAATGATTTTGGTATTCAATTTCACAATTTGTTTGCCATCACTAATCTACCAATATCAAGATTTTTGGATTATTTAATTGCTTCGGAAAACTATGAAGATTATATGTATTCGCTAGTGGAAGCCTACAACCCTGCTGCGGTTAAAAATGTAATGTGCACCAATACTATTTCTGTGAGTTGGGATGGTTGGTTGTACGACTGCGATTTCGATCAAATGTTAGATTTAAAGGTAGCCAGCAAAGTACAGCACATCAAAGATAATAACGAAGACCTTTTGAATAACCGTAATATCATTATTTCACAGCACTGTTATGGTTGTACCGCTGGTGCAGGTAGCAGTTGTCAAGGTGCAGTTGCTGAATAGCAAAACTCTTTTTAATCAATGCCAATGGTAATGAAAATAATCCTTTCTTCTTTTCTGCTATTTTTTGTCAGCACCTCTAGTATTGCACAAAAAACATTGGATAAATTATTGAATCAATACAATACCCGAAGTATCCCGTATATTTCAGTTGAAGAATTAAAGATGAAAATGACATCAGGGCTAGTTACTGTTTTGGACGCTCGAGAATATGAGGAGTTTGCCGTGAGTCATATTCCTTCCGCCATATTTGTTGGGTATAACACATTTTCTTCCGAAGAAATAAAGACATCTATAACAAACAAAAATCAACCCATCGTAGTATATTGCTCTCTTGGTGTTCGTTCTGAAGTAATAGGTGAAAAACTGAAAAAGGCAGGATATACTGACGTTCGTAACTTATACGGTGGGATTTTTGAGTGGAAAAATAAAGACTATGTTGTACTCAATCTTGAAGGAAACGAAAGTGATGATGTTCATGTCTGTTCCAAATTATGGAGCAAATGGCTGACCAATGGAAATAAAGTCTACAACTAAGGGGGCGAACTATTTAAAATATGATAAAGCAAAACAGTCCCACCATATAAATACATGAAGAATCTTCTCATAATTTTTACGCGAAATCCAGAAATTGGAAAATGCAAAACTCGTCTTGCAGCTACTATTGGTGATCAAGCAGCATTAGATATTTATGTTTTTCTGCTGAAACATACGGTCTCCATCACCCAAAATCTCACTGTAAAAAAGCAAGTACATTACTCCAACCAAGTATTCAAAAATGACCTCTGGAATGACCATATCTATGGTAAAAAACAACAACATGGTTTCGATTTAGGTTTACGAATGCAGTATGCATTTGAAGAAGGCTTTAAAGATGGGTACGAACAAATTATCATCATAGGAAGTGACCTTTTTGACCTAAGTCAGCAGGATATAGAAACCGCCTTCGCTTCGTTAAAAAATAATGATTATGTTATTGGACCAGCTGAAGATGGAGGATATTATCTGTTAGGGATGAAGCATATGAAAGAAGCGTTATTTCAAAATAAAAACTGGGGAACTTCTTCTGTTTTAAAGGATACTTTGACTAATTTAGAACAAGAAAGTTTGCATCTATTACCTCAAAGAAACGACATAGATTATTACGAAGATATTAAAGGTATTGAAGTGTTTCAGCAATTTCTGACACATCAATAAACAACCCTCAATTCCTCCACAGAGGAATCCAACATTGGCTTAATTATGAAAAAACATATAGAGGAATCTGTACAATTTTTAAAAAATCGTGGTTTTGACTCCCCCGAAATTGGAATCATTTTAGGGACTGGTCTTGGTCAAATTATCGACCATGTGGATATCATTGCGGAAATGAGTTACAACCATATCCCAAATTTCCCCACTGCCACAGTCGAATTTCATAAAGGAAAACTGATTTTTGGAAAATTTGCAGGCAAAAAAATAGTATTAATGCAAGGGCGGTTCCACTTATATGAAGGATACTCACTTACCGATGTCACCTTCCCAGTGAGAGTAATGCATGAACTCGGGATTAAAAAATTGCTAGTCAGTAATGCTTCGGGAGCCATTAATCTTAACTTCAAAAAAGGAGAGATTATGCTAATAGACGACCACATTAATTTACAAGGTGGGTCTCCTCTAGCCTTCAAAGGTGTAGAACATTTGGGAGAACGTTTTACCGACATGAGTGCCCCTTACAGTCTTGAAATGAACACCAAAATTGAAACCATTGCTAAGGCAAATGGGATTAGACTTCATAAAGGAGTTTATGCCAGTGTTGTTGGTCCTCAATTAGAAACTCGAGCCGAATACAAATATTTAAAAATAATTGGAGCCGATGCTGTTGGAATGAGCACGGTACCTGAAATTATTGTAGCCAATCACCTAGGCATACCTGTATCTGCACTTTCGGTTTTAACAGACGAGTGTGACCCTGAAAACCTCAAACAAGTGGATATTTCAGATATTATAGCCATGGCAGGAAAAGCGGAACCCGATATGATTACTATATTTACCGAACTAATTAAAGAATTATAAGTTCTTCCGTAAAGAAGTCGACTTAATTACGACCTAGTACAAATTACTGAAAACAGATTACTGATTTATGAGTTACTTAGAAACCACACACAATGTATATAAAGAAGCAGCCCTAACACCAGATGTTGGTCTGTGTTGTACAACCAATCCTATTTGGGAGTTACCAGGCTTGAAAATTCCAAAAATAATGCAAGAAATGAATTATGGCTGCGGAAGTACGGTACACGCACGTGATTTGACAAATAACCCTAAAATTTTATATGTAGGTGTGGGTGGTGGAATGGAGTTACTCCAGTTTTCATATTTCTCTCGTCAAAAGGGTGGTGTTATTGGTATAGATGTGGTAGATGAAATGCTTGAGGCCTCCAAAACAAATTTCATTGAAGCTGAAAAGCAAAATTCTTGGTTTAAAAATGAATTTGTAGCATTGAAAAAAGGAGATGCTATGAATCTTCCTGTTGAAGATAATAGTATAGATGTAGCCGCTCAAAACTGTCTCTTTAATATTTTCAAAGAAGACGACCTGAAACAAGCTATGGACGAAATGTACCGTGTTTTAAAACCTCACGGCCGTTTGGTGATGAGTGATCCTACATGTGAGCAACCTATGAATGACACCCTACGTAATGACGAACGTCTACGAGCATTGTGTTTAAGTGGAAGTTTGCCAATTGCTGAATATGTAAAAGCTTTGACAGACGCTGGTTTTGGTACTATAGAAATTAGAGCACGTAAACCCTACCGTATTCTAGATCCAAAAAATTACCCAACCGATGAGTTAATTTACATTGAATCTATCGAAATTGCTGCTATCAAGGATCCTATGCCAGAAGATGGCCCGTGTATTTTTACTGGAAAAGCAGCGATTTATTTTGGTGAAGAACAGTTTTTTGATGATAATGAAGGGCATATCTTATTACAAAACCAACCCATTGCCATATGTGATAAGACAGCTGTAAATTTGGCAGATTTAGGCCGAGACGACATCTATATTAGTGAATCTACCTACCATTATGACGGAGGAGGTTGTTGTTAATTGAAAAGAAAAATATCTATAATCATT